>DAOVGZ010000062.1 GCA_030672115.1 bacterium
TGGTTAAAAAAAAATAATTATTACCATAATAATCTTTTAAAGTTTTATAAATTTGTTGTTACGCAAAGTTCTCGTGTTTTGCAGATAAATTGCAAAAATGGTTATGTGCTCAATGCTGTTAATCCTTCTTTTGGCGTTGGTCTTGATGTAGATGTAGATTCGCTTTCATCTGCACGTGAGCGCTACCAGGATATTCAATTTTTTTCTTCTGATATTAATGATTTAGAGCCACAAATTTTTGATTATATTATTTTAACGTCGGTCACGATGGAAGAATATGATATTCAGGATCTGTTTTTGTCATTACGACCTTTTTGTGATTCTAGTACACGAATAATTATTGATACTTATTCTTATTTGTGGGAGCCGGTTTTATGGGTAACCCAAAAGCTTGGACTTCGCAGGCCGACCGACTTTAAAAATTGGATTTCACAAAAAGACTTACATAATTTTTTGCAGCTTGCTGGTTTTGATGTGGTCACAACAAGTCGACATACTTTGTTTCCTATGTATATTCCTATTCTCTCTTCTCTTTTAAATTCTTTTTTTGTTCATGTTCCGATTATAAAGCGACTTTGTTTGCATGAAGTCACTATTGCTCGTGCTATTTTTCCTGAGCGTGATGCAAAAAAATATAAAGTTTCTGTTATTGTTCCGTGTAAAAATGAAAAAGGAAATGTGGAAGCTGCCGTAACACGCTGTCCTGATATTGGTTCTGGTACAGAAATTATTTTTGTAGAAGGTGGCTCACAAGATGGAACTCTTGATGAAATTATACGAGTGAGTCAAAAGTATCCAGAAAAAAATATTCAATGGTGTACGCAAGAAGGAAAAGGAAAGGGTGATGCGGTCAGGAAAGGCTTTGCGCAAGCCAAGGGTGATATTTTAATGATTCTTGATGCAGACTTAACTGTTAGGCCAGAGGAGTTGCCGAAGTTTGTTGATGCACTTGTGCGAGGCAAAGGGGAATTTATAAATGGTTCTCGTTTAATTTATGGAATGGAATCAGATGCGATGCGATTTTTGAATTTGCTCGCAAATTATTTTTTTGGTCTTTTGTTTTCGTGGCTTTTAAGTCAAAAAATAAAAGATACGCTTTGTGGAACAAAAGTTTTGTTTGCAGCTGATTATAAAAAAATAGCTGATAATAGAAAATTTTTTGGAGATTTTGATCCGTTTGGAGATTTTGATCTTTTGTTTGGTGCGGCAAAATTGAATCTAAAAATTATTGATATGCCGGTACATTACAAAAATAGAACTTATGGATCAACGCAAATTAGGCGCTTTATGCATGGGTTTATTTTGCTTGGTATGAGTATAATTGCCCTTAAAAAATTTAAATTTCGCCGATGAAAGAGATTATGAAGATAAGTATTGTTATTCCTGCTTATAATGAAGAAAATCGAATTGTTAAAACGCTTGAGCATTATGCTGATTATTTTGATAAAAAAGATATCAAATATGAACTATTAGTTGTTTTAAATGGATGTGTTGATAGTACGCTTGAGCTTGTAGAATCTGTTCAAAAAAAATATGCAACGATAAAGATTATTGATATAAAGCAAGCAGGAAAAGGACTGGCTATAAAAGTTGGTTTTAAAAATGCTCTTACAAGAGAAAATGATTTGATTGGTTTTGTTGATGCAGATATGGCTACTCAGCCACAGTATTTTTATGAACTTATTGAACGAATTGGTGATGCTGATGGCATTGTTGCAAGTCGTTATATGAAAGAATCAACAACAATTCCTGCACGTCCATGGATAAAAGAGTGGGGTAGAATTATAGTTTATAATCCACTTATTTTTCTTTTATTTGGTATGAAGTACATTGATTATCAATGTGGAGCAAAACTGTTTAAACGAGAGGCTGTGGAAACAATTGTTGATCAATTGACGGTTAGGCAGTGGGCGTTTGATGTTGAACTTCTTTACCTGATGAAAAAACATGAATTTATTATCAAAGAAATTCCAACGGTTTGGCAAGATCAAGATGACAGTAAGTTTGGTTTGAATTCTGGTATAGGGATGATTGGCCATCTTTTTACACTGCGCATGCAGTATTTTAAAAAAAATAAATAATTATAAAAAAGGTGCAGAATGTGCGGCATTGCAGGGTTTTGCAACATTTCAAATTCACAGTTTTCTCTCGATGAATCTTTTTTGCATGCTATGCAACAAACAATTGAGCATCGTGGACCTGATGGATATCGAACGTGGAGTTCGCAAAAACATGAAGTTGCTTTTGTTCACAGACGTTTGAGTATTGTTGATCTATCAGACGCTGGTTTTCAGCCAATGGAGGATGCAGAAAAAACGGTTGTCGTTTGTTGTAATGGTGAAATTTATAATCATGAAGTACTTAGAAAAGAGTTAGAATCTTACGGGCATGTGTATCGCTCTAAATCAGATACAGAAACAATTGTGCACGCATACAAACAATGGGGCATTGATTGTACCTCAAAGTTTGAGGGAATGTTTTTTATTGTGATTTTTGATCAAATAAAAAATGAGTTGTATTTAGTCAGAGACCGGATCGGTATTAAGCCGGTCTATTTTTCTTTACAGGGTGGTGTGCTTAGTTTTGCTTCAGAAATAAAAGCACTGTGGCAATTACCATGGATACAAAAATCTATTAATAGTACTGCCGTTTCTCATTATCTTACTTATCTTGTTTCACCTGCTCCTATGACATTGTATGAAGAAATGTACAAATTGCCTTCAAGTTTTTATGTAAAAGTTGATACAAAGCGAAATGTAACGTTTCATGAATGGTACTGTCCAATTGTCAAAACGTACGATCAAAAACTTTTGCAAGATGAACAGTTTTGTGTGCAAAAAATTAGAACATTATTACGTAGTTCAATAAAAAAAAGAATGATGTCAGATGTTCCATTTGGAGTTTTTTTATCTGGTGGAATAGACTCGAGTTTAAATGTTGCGCTTATGTCTGAATATACTCGTCAGGTAAAAACATTTAACGTTTCTTTTTCTGATGGGCCTGAATACTCTGAAGTGCAGTGGGCGCGTAAAGTTGCTAATCATTTTAAAACTGATCATCACGAGCTGGTTATTAATGAAAAAGATGCATTTAGTTTTTTTGAAAAAATGGTGTATCACCAAGATGAACCAATTGGCGATTGCGTGTGTGTTCCTCTTTATTATGTTTCAAAATTACTAAAAGATTCTGGTGTTACAGTTGTTCAAGTTGGCGAAGGTTCGGATGAGCTTTTTTGCGGATATAATCGATATGCTCAATATTTACAGTTGCATCCATGGTTAGATATTTCTGGTCGTTATATGCCTTCATTTTTAAAAAAAACAGCATCAAATGTTTTTTCATCCTGTTTTCCTAAAAGATTTGATAAACGAGAGCTTGTAAACAATTGGGCTCGTAGTAGAGCATTATTTTGGGGTGGAGCGGTTGTGTTTCCAGAAACATTGAAACATGAGATGAATCTTGTAACAACTAAAGAAAAAAAAGATCCAATTGTTGAACAAATATATTCCGGCTTTAATCAAAATGCTGATAGCCATAATGTTGCGGAGTATCATTTAAAAAAGTTAAAAAAGATTAATCCGCAGGCAGATTTTTTACAATCGATGATTTATTTAGAATTAAAACAGCGATTGCCAGAATTATTGTTAATGCGTGTTGATAAAATGACAATGGCAACGTCAGTTGAAGGAAGAGTTCCGTTTTTAGATCATAAACTTGTTGAATTTGCTCTTCAGGTTCCAAAATCATTGAAATATAAAGATGGCATTACAAAATATATTTTAAAAAAAGCGTGTGAAGGTATTTTACCGAACGATGTTATTTATCGAAAAAAAATGGGATTTGCGGCTCCGGCAACCAGATGGTTTAAAAATGGAGATTATTTTAAAGAGCATTTGCTTGATATGTTGAGTAGCAAGAATAATGTGTGGGGAGATTATGTGAATTTTGATGCAATAAAATCGTTGGTGCATGAAAATAAAACATGTCGTACAGATTATTCGTACCATTTATGGGCATTGCAAAATTTGATTGGATGTCATGCAAAAAAATAATAAAAAAGAAAAAAATATTTTTTATTTGCGTACCGATATTGGCTCACATGATTTAAAAGCTGGAGGATCTGTTGCTCATACACAGGGTGTTATTGAAGGTTTTTTATCACTAGGTTGTAATGTTTTGTGCGCATCGTCTGCAATGCATTCACTCTTAAAAAAATGTTCTTTGGATGATTTGTATTTGTTAAAAGAACCATCTTATTTGTCATGTATTGGTTTTCGACTGAACTGTTTAGCTTCAAATGTTTTTTTTACATTTGGTTGCCTAAAGTTTTTAAAAAGAAAAAAAATAGACGTGGTGTATCAACGGTATTCGCTTCTTAATTTTGTTGGTGCTTTGATCTCTTGGATAAAAAAAGTTCCTTTTGTTTTAGAGTTTAATGGCTCGGAAGTATGGATAGATAAGAACTGGCAGAGCAAAGGATGGATGCGAATTCGATTTATAATTCGATGGATTGAAAATTTTAATTTAAAAAAAGCAGATACGGTTGTTGTTGTTTCACAAGTTTTAAAAGACATGCTGGTACAGCAAGGTATTCATGCAAATAAAATTTTAGTTAATCCAAATGGTGTTGATACAGTACGTTTTGATTCTGCTTGTTTAGTTGATGCCCGAAAAGATATTCGGAAAAAATATAATATTACGGAAAAATTTGTTTTTGGTTTTATTGGTTCTTTTTCTGTGTGGCATGGCATAGAAACAATTGCTCAAATGATTCCTAAAATTATAAAACGTTATCCACAGGCGCATTTTTTATTGATTGGTTCTGGTCCATTAGTTCCTTTTTTAAAAGATTCTCTACAAAAATCGGGCATTGGGTCTGACGGTGTTACGTTGACAGGAACAGTCACACAAGAGGAATCACAAGATTATTTATCTGCTTGTGATGTTTTTTTATCGCCAACTTTACCCAATAGTGATGGTTCTCGATTTTTTGGTTCGCCTACAAAAATGTTTGAATATATGAGTTTAGCAAAACCAATAATTGCTTCTGATTTGGAACAACTTTCAGAGCTTTTGGATGATGGAGCTGGTATTTTGGTAAAACCAGGCTATGTACAAGCATTTGTTGATGCGGCATGTGATCTTGTGATAATGAATGAAGAAAAACGCAAAAACTTTGGGATGAGAGTTCGTCAAAAAGCGATAAAAAATTATACTTGGTATGAACATACAAAAAAAATTATAAAGTCGATTGTATGATAAAAGAAAATATGTTTGGTGAACTTTTTCATAAATATACTGATGGCATAAACAATAAAAAAGTTGCGGTTATCGGACCATATCCACCTCCTTTGGGTGGTGTTGCTGTTCATGTAAAGCGTGTGATTATAAAATTAAAAAAACAACATAATGATGTTCGTTGTTTTGACAGTACTGCCAAACATCGGTGGCGTTTTTTTTTGTATTGTATAAAACTGTTTTTTTTCCTTCTTTTTTTTCGACCACAAACAGTTTTTTACAACACTATTTATTTAACAAATAGTTTGCCAGAGCTTCGTTTGTTTTATTTTTTACAAAAATTTTTACGTTTTGATATGACTTGTATAGAACATAACTGTCGGCATATGTACAAACGGGATAAGTCATTTAAAAAATATTTAAGTTCTTTTTTTAATGTTAATAAAATTGTATTTATTGGTGATTCAACATATAAAAGTTACGTTGAAAATGGTGTTACATTTTTAAAAGATTTTTCTGTTGAATCCGCTTTTTTACCTCCAGATGAATCTCAAGAACAAAAGATTTTACAAACGTATCCAGCATTATTATTTTCATTTATTCAGTTGGCTAATCCATTGATTGTTGCTAATGCCTTTCAGCTTTCACTGCTTGATGGAAA
>DAOVGZ010000110.1 GCA_030672115.1 bacterium
AGAAAAAATTTCTGGTTCAATAGTGTAACGAAAGGATTCTATTTCCTGAAAATACTGTAAAGAAAACTTTTTTTTCTTCGTAAGTTCAGTACCACAACTAGCTTTATTCCAATAAGTACATACTTGCTGTTTAAGTTTTTGATTATTCATTTTTCACCACCTTTTTATGCTCCAAAAAGATGCTTACACAATCCCTTTGATTGGAAAAAAAGTCAAGAAAAATGATTTAAACTTTTATAAAATAAGTCGATCAACAATGCTCACCATAAGCCTATGATAAGCTGGAATGTTTTTAACAATTTTTTCTGCTAATTCCTCATTATAAGTATGAGAAGTTATATTTCTGTCTTCTATAATTTTAGAAAGAAGCTCAAATTCATCATTCGAAATAAGATTATTATTAACACAAACACGAAAAACTTTTCTTGGACTAGGAACTTCAACCTTTACCATGAACTGCTTATCTAGATACTCTTTCATCAATTTCCAAAAAGTATCTGTACTAAATTCAAAACGCTGTATTGATGAATCTCTTAATTCTTCGTAAAGATTTTTATTTTCTTGTTTTTGCATTTTTTTCAAAGATTCTAAAAGCCTACTCAAGGCTTTTTTTACAGCATCATAGCGAAGTGTTAAGATTTCCATAAAACACCTTCTTTTAAAATAATTTCACGCTTTTTTTTATCCACACTCCATAATTCAACAACATCTATTCTGTATGTAATATTACTGTCTGCTAGCATATCCCGAGCTTCTCCGACATCAACACGCTCAAGCTCTTTCCCTGCATCTAAAGCAACATCAATATCTGAGCGTGAACCGTGATCCTTGCGAGCTCTAGAGCCAAAAAGATATACTTTTGCTTCTGGAAATAAAGCTGATAAAACAGCAATAATCTTATTTTTATATTTTGCTTCTAATTCCACATTAAATCCTCAAAATCAAAAAAATAAATAAAACAACTTTCTTTAAAAGAGAAACTTTTATATAAACCTACAATAGCACATCAATAAAAGGAAAAATATGTACCACTTAAAAACAATAAAAACAAAAATTGCACAGGTAACACAATCACAAATTATAAAAAATTTTTTTGTTTATTCATTCGGATCTATTTTACTGCGCGGAATTAGTATTTTTTTAGCCCCTATCACCATGAGCATTTTAGACCCAAAAGATTACGGCATTATCGCTCTTGCTAACAGCTTTGTCGGTATTGTAACAGTCTTTATTGGCCTTGGACTACGACAAGCCTTTTCTATTGAATATTTTCATTGCGATACCCCAAAACGTAAAATCATGATCAACAATATGATTATACTTTACGTAACTATTTCTACACCGATCATTCTTTTTTTTAATTTTTATCCATCGCTTATAAATACTATTATTTTCGCAAACAATGCACCCACAATACTCATTACATTAAGCCTGATGTATAGTTTTTTATATTTTTTTGTTGAATTTTTTTACCAACAACTTACCTATCGCCAACAAGCATTAAAAATGACAATAATTCAAACATCAGTAGCTCTTATTGTCATTGCTTGTAATCTTTTATTTTTATGCTGGTTTAAATGGGGAGTTGTCAGCTTAATGGCCGGACAAGTTATTGGCCTAACTATAATTGTTGCAATCGCATGCAAATCATATTTTCAAAAAAAATGTCACATGTATTTAACCATAAAGCAATCAACCAAAATATATCGTCACTATTTAAAACTTGGTCTTCCTTTTATTCCTGGAGTACTTTGTGGCTGGATTTTTTCTTCTTCTGAT
>DAOVGZ010000054.1 GCA_030672115.1 bacterium
AATAAAAAAAAAGAAAAAAATCAGTTTGATTTGCCTTTGTATTCACCGCATAGATTTGCTTTTTTGATTACAAATTGCGTTGATTATAATGTCCCAATAATTAAAAAAGCTTCTTGTAAACTTAAAGAAAAATTGACTATATCTTTTTTAGATTTTCAAGAAGAGGTAGAAAAAAAATTAAAACAAAAGGTCGATTTATTTTTTGAAAAAAAGGTAAGCGGCACTGAAAAATTAATTCCTTTTTTTGAAAAAAAAGTAAGGGTTTTTTTTGAACAACTGATTGATTCTTATATAAAAAAAGCTTCTACAAAAGAAGAAAAAGAAAAATTTTTACAAGCTAAGAATATAAATATAAATGGTGCTTTACAGTTGTTTTTTACTGTTAATGATCATTTTTCAGGTAGTAAAGAGGAAGTTCTAAGTTACTATAATACTATTAAAAAATTTTCTAAAATATCAAAGAATCTGCACAAGTAATTTATTTTAAAATATTTTTTAAAATATCAAAAAAATTATTTTTATGTTTTTTGGGAGCAACAAAAAAAACGTTTTTGATTAATTTAGCTTTTTTAAAATATTTTTTCCAAGAATATTTATTTGGGTTACTTCCAAATAAATATTCTTTTTTATTATGTATTTTTACAATTACTTTATCCATATTTTTTGGATAATAAAAAGACTCAGACAATGTTGGATTTTTGTAGGTTAAACGGTCTTGGTTGCAATAATATTGAGTCAGTTTAATTTCTTTGAAAGTTTTTTTATAAAATTTACGCCCTTTTATTTTGATTGCTTTCAATAAAAAAAGTGATTTCATTAGAAAACTGAAATTTATTTGTAGTTCTTTTTGTGTTGCAGTAAGTGGATTTTTACTTTTGTAATAATTTTCTACAAATAAAGTGTCTTTTTTTTGGTCTAATTTATAGGTTGATGTGTCACATAAAAAAGGCCGAACGCCAACAATACTTTTTCCAATATTTTTTATTATTTGTTCAGTAAAATTTATTTTGCCAGATTTTTTTATAGCATTGGCATAGTTTAAATGATGGATAAGGCTCATAAAAACTTGAATATCTTCTTTTGCTGCAGCGGTGAAGTTTGGATTATTTTCAATCATGCTACATGTTCGAAAGCTAAAATCTCCAAGAGGATGAGTGCATATTTGTTCTTTTGACTCATAACCTTGGTCATCTTCTGATTCATCATATTCAGAATCGCTTGAACTAGAGCTTAGGCTATTTTCTTGGTCGTCTGACTCGTAAGCTTTGCCGTTGTCGTCAACTTCAATTATAGGGACATCATTTTCTGTATGTTCAAGTATAAAAAGAGCTAGTTTGTATTGAAGTTTTGCAAGGAATAAAACATCGTTGAAAGTGTCTGATTGTTTAATTTTTTGGTCGACATTCCATGGGAAAGGTTTTTTTTTACCGTATAGCGTAATCCATAGCCCTTCTTTTTTTTGTTCACCTTTAAAAAGAGAATAAAAGGAGTTGTTTTTTTTCATTGCCAATAAAGGGGAAAAAATGAAAAAAGTCATGATAAAAAGTTTTTTTATCATTATATAGATCCATTGTTTTTCTATGTGAACGGCTGTATCATAATTTTAAGTATAAATTTTAGATTGAAAAATACAGAGGAATATTTATGAAAAACTTTCAAATGAATAAGATTCTTGGTTATTTATATATTGTTTTTGGTCTAATTCTTTTTTTTCTTGTCGCATGGAACTTTTTAATAAAGGCAGGAATTGCATTGATTGGGTTATATTTTGTTAGCTTAGGTTTTAAAATGCAAGGCTATCCGGTTTCACGGTTTTTATTTATGGCGCAACAATGGAGGTCTCGTTTCTAGTAAGTATTATTGATCATTGACTATAGATTTTTATTTTTTGTAGTGTAGGTAAATAGTTTTATTAGTGTTGTTATTGGTTTATTGTTATGAGGGTATGTTTGTGGCAAAAAAAAGTTTTTCAGTATTTGATTTTGCAGTATATGGTTTAAAATCAACAGTTGATAATTTCCGTATCATTTTTCTTTCTGGTTTGACTTTTGCTTCAACACTGTTTGCATCTCTTTTAGTCTCAGGGATTGTAGTCCGTCCATTGTTGATGAAAATTATGAAACTTGTGCCATTATATAAACCACAATTCGCTGCATGCAAAGAGCAAATCGTTTGCAAAGGCATTATGAATTCTTTGTTAGAGGATGTATATGTTCTAGCAACAGCGCATGGCTTGCTTGCTACTTTTGTTGTTTTTCTTAATGTTATTCTTATTTTTGGACTTTTTCTTGGTTTTATGAGAATTGTGCTTGATTTGTATGATAATGGTTCAAGTAGCGTAAAACGTCTTTTTTCTTGTTTTTATCTTCTCCCAAAAGCGATTGTTGCAACATTAATTTTCATTCTGCTTGTTTTCGTGGGATTTTTATTTGTTGTTGTTCCAGGAATTTATCTTGCTGTTCGTATGCGCTTTTTCATGTATTATCTTATTGATAAAAATTTAGGGCCTATTGAGTGCTTAAAGAAAAGTTATCGCGCAACTAAAGGTTTTGGTTGGGACGTGTTTGCTCTTATGACACTTCAAAGCCTCTTGATGTCTGTACTGCCGGCTATAGGTTTTTATTCTGGTTGCCTTATGATGGTTGCTGCATACAAAAAACTTCCTAAAAAAATATAAACGTTTATTCTTATAGAATATAAAAAAGAAGCCAATGTTGAAATAAAGCATTGGCTTCTTTTTTTATTTGTATTTTTTTTAGTTATTTTTATAAAAAGGTTTTTATATGTACAAAAAAATTATGTATGTTTTTCTTGCATTATTGATGTCAGGTAATTTGTTTGGAATGAAAGGAGAAATAGAAACTCAGGGTAATAAAAATTCTGAAAATACTGTTGCAACAAATTATAGAAATTTAGATGAACAAGCACGACTAGGTAGAGCAATTGGGAATATTGTTAAATTTTTGGAGGAAACTCCTTCTGAGATTAGTGCCGGCAAAAAAGAAGAAGAAGTTTCTTTAAATAAGTTTACTTTTGAGAATTTTGTTAAGGGTATAAAGGCTATTGCTGGAGAGATTAAACAAGATATCAATAAGGTTGGAAAAGATATTAAAAAAGGGATTAAAGATATTACAGAATTTAACAAAAAGACTGACAATGATTTTAAAGAGATTAACAAAAAGGCTAAAGAAGATATTAAGGACTTTTTTAAATCTTTAACTTGTGCCGGTTGTAATAGTGTTCAGTTTTAGATAAATAGATTTAACTTGTAATTATTTTGAAGTTCCTTTCAATTTCATACACGCTCAAAATCCAGCCGGTTGGTCTTCATTGATTTTCATTGTGCTTTCTTTTAGTTGTCTTTATAGAAAGGTTTTTCTATGTACAAAAAAGTTATGTATGTTTTTTTTTCATTATTAATGTCGGGTAATTTGTTTGGAATGAGTGAAGAAGTAACTCAGAAAAATAAAAAAAATGAAAATATTGTTGCAACAACAAATGATGTCAATACAGATGCGCAAATAAGACTAGCTGCAACAGTTAGGTTTTTTAATCAATATGTATCGGAAACTTCTTCTGAGGTTCGTGTCGTTAAAAAAGAAGAAAAATTTTCTGTCAATTTTAACATGGTTTTTCCTGAGAAATTTTGTAGAGGTATAAAGGTTGTTGTTGGAGAGATTAAACAAGATATCAATAAGGTTAAAAAAGGGATTAAAGATATTAAAAAAGTTTTTTCTTTTAATCCTTGTGCTGGAATTGATGTTAAGTAAAAATAAGTTTTTAGGTTTTATATACTGTAAGAATAGAAAAATTATATGAAAAAATTATTTATATTTATTAGTTTATTGTTTTTTACAACAGGCATGTTTGGAATGAAACATTTTGGATCAAAAAATGATCCAAAATTTAAAAAAGAAAAGACGACATCATTTAGATCTGGAGTTAAACGAGGAGAAGTTAAAATTAAGTTTTTCAAAAAAATTTTAAAAGTTTTAACTTGTACCGGTTGTGATAATGTTTAGGTTTTAGATAAATAGATTTAACTTGTAATTCTTTTGAATTTTTTTTCAATTTCATACACGCTTAAAAGCCAGCCGGTTGGCCTGCCATGAGGGCAAGTTAATCGGTTGTTTGTTTTTTCTAAGTCTTCAAGAAGCTTTTCCATTTGTTCTTTTGTTAAAATATCACCAGCTTTAATTGCTGCTTTGCATGCCATTTGTGCATGCATTTTTTCATTAATGGCTTTAAAGAATGCTTCTTGATCAGGTTGTTCAAATTCTTTAATCCATGACGCAACTTGTTGAACAAGTTCGCTTAGTTTAATGTTTTTTATGTGAACTGGTGTTGATTTTATAATAAGTTGTTTGTCGCCAAAGGGTTCAATTTCTATGCCATTTTGTTTAAAAATAGCAAGATGAGGCGCAATGGTTTGCATATCTTGTAAAGAAACAGAAAATATTTCTGGAAACATGAGTGTAACGGTTGCAACATCTTTAAAGCGCTTTGAAAATAGTTCATATAAAATTCGTTCATGAGCCGCGTGTTGATCAACAAGAAATAGTCCATCTTTTTTTTCTATCAAAATATACGTTTTTTTATATTGACCAATAAGTTCGTAGTTTTTTTGAACTATTTTGGTAGTTTCGTATGAATCTATTATTGTTTGTTTTTTTTGTTCGTCTTTGTCAGGACTATTGAAATCTTTTTCTATGCTTTTTTTTAAAACAACAGGAGAGTGTACTGGTGGAGCAGCATCAAAATTAAAAGGTTTGTATGTTTGCGGTGCCGTATATGATGTTGTTGCTTGTGAAGTTGCGGCAAAAGAAGATGGATAAGGGATTTCTTTTTTAAATGTTACTGTTTGCTGTATTTGAGAAGAAAGATTGTCTTCTAACGCTTTTTTAACGGTGTTTTGTAAGAGATTAGCAACTTTTCGTGGATGTAGAAATTGTACTTCTTCTTTTCGTGGATGGATATTGATATCAACCTGTTGCGAATCTATTTCAATAAAAATGCATGCAGCAGGGTAGCGAGCTGGTGGTAAAACATTTTGATAACCACGCAATAGGGCTCGTGAAAGTTGAATGTCTTTTATCCATCGTTTGTTTACAAATAAAAAAATATTATTGCGATCATATCGAAAATATTGATGATTTGATATAGCACCAGAAATTTTTAGACCTTCAATATTTTTAAAAGAGTCGGTTGTTTTTTCTGTATCAATGGTAATCATTTGTTTTGAAAAAACATGATCCCAAAGTTGTGCGATACGAGTTTCTATTGTTTCGGTTGGAGGGCAATTGATAAGTTCTTTATTTTCTTGAAAAAATTTAAAATGAACAGATAAATAATCAAGACAAAATGCATGTACAAGTTGTATAATATGGCGAGATTCAGTTTCTTTTTTTTTCAAAAATTTTTGACGTGCAGGGACATTGAAAAAAAGATTTTCAATGCTAATGCTTGTTCCTGGTCGGCATGAAACAGATTCTTTTTTTAAAATATTTCCAGCATCAAGTTCAAGTTTAATGCCGCTAGAAGCTTCATTTCCGTTGATATTCTCTTTTGTTGTAAGTGTAACATTGCTAACAGCTGCAATACTTGCAAGAGCTTCACCTCTAAAGCCAAATGTTACGAGTGATTCCAGGTCATTTACGCTGGATATTTTGCTTGTTGCGTGTTGATTAAAGCAAAGATGCGCATCTTCTTGTGACATGCCACAACCGTTATCAACAATGCGTATTAATTTTTTTCCGCCATTTTCTAGATAAAGAGTTATTTGTGTTGCTCCTGCATCAAGAGCATTTTCAATAAGTTCTTTTACAACATTTGCAGGTCGTTCAACAACCTCTCCGGCTGCTATTTTTTGTGCTTCATGTAATGAAAGTTGTTTTATTTTTGTCATGATTATTATTTATTTTTTAGAAATTTATTTTTTTTAACTAATTAATAGTATAGCGGGTATTAAAAAAGAAGGGAGTTTTTAAAAGGGGAATAAATAAAAGCCACGAATTAATAATATTCGTGGCTTTGTTAATATATTTTTATCTGCTTGTGCAAAATCTTTATGATTTAAAAAGTTGGCGTACTTTTTTTACAATAGATGTTCCTATTGACCAAAGTGTATCAACAAAAGAATCAAAGTAGTTTTTTGTTTTATTCCATGTACCGTTTGGTTTATCAGAAAAGAATCGATGTATATTTTTTTTTACTGAATCTTTAAATGTTTTTGGATTTTCTATTCCTACCGTTTCGAATTTTTTTTCTTTTTGATAGATAAATACAAACGTAGGAATACCTTTTATATTTTGTTCAACAGCAAGTTCTTGGTGTTTATCTATATTTATTGCTAGGAAGGTGATATGAGAAACTTCTTCTGAAAGTTCTTCAAACTGTTTTTTTATAAGCGTGCATGCTCCGCACCAATCAGCATAATATTTTACGATTATTGGTTTGCCAGAGTTAACCATTTTATTATATTCATTTTTATTTTTTATGGTTGTTATTGTGCATGATGCATTGGGAGTGAAAAAAAAGGCAAAAAATAAAATGAAAATAGAAACCAAAGAGCATGTTTTTTTTATCATATATTTCCTTGAACTAAAGAGCTTTTTATAATATTCGCTCTAGTATAAGGAAAATGTGCTATAAAATAGCAATGGATTTATTGAGTTGGTAGTTTTTAGATGTTTTTAATAATCGGTATAAGATCCAGGTACTGGTAAATAGTAATATTCCTCATCTTTTTCATTACTGCTTTCACCTTCAGAATCAGAGTTGTTTTTTTTAATTTTTTTAGAATGAGACATGTTGTTTAGAAGCTCTTTAGTTTGTTCCTCAAGCCTGGGTATGCTGATAATTTGTTTTTCAAATTTTTTTATAATTTGTTGATGTTTTTTGGAGATGTTTAAATTTTTTGCATATTTTTTTACATTAAATAAAGGTTTTTTCTTTTCAATATACGTCCCAACATAACATTCAACATACATCCCAACATTATGTTTATTATTATTTTTACCCACACTACATGAGTTACTGTTTATTGTTAGGATGCAAAAAGTAAAAAATATT
>DAOVGZ010000001.1 GCA_030672115.1 bacterium
CATTCCAAAAGTATTTCCGAATGAGCAAAACAAGATTGTGCAGAATAAAAAGGAAGTTTTTATTTTAAAAGTTTTCATGAGGCCTTTTACTTTTTTTATTTTATAAATATTTGTGCAGCGTGTTCATCATCGACAGTTTTTAACGTTGATATTTCTATTTTTTCTTGCGCTGTTTTTATATTTTGTGCGCGTGTTGCACCCTTGAGCAGTTGTATATTTTCTTGTACAACATTTTCTACCGTTTTATTTTCGCTAAAAATTGTAACGCTTTGTAGTTCTGTCCCCAAAGAAAGTGAATGCTCAGATTTTAGTTTACGGACTTGTGCAACAATTTCAAGAACTATTTGCATCACTGGAATGCTTTGTGCAAAGGAAAAATTGTGTTGAATGTTTTTGAATTTTGTTTGATGCAGCGAATTGGTATTCATTTCTTTTTTGTAAAGTTCTTGGTAAATCGCTTCTGTTACATGAGGTTGGTACGGTGCATACAGTTGCAAAATACGCAAACCAACAGTGCGCAATGTCCAACGTGTTGCATCAACTAAATCAGTATCATATTTTTCTGGATTAAAGAGCATGTCTTTTACGAGCTCTAAATAATTATCACAAAATTGTGACCAGAAAAAAGTTTCAGCATGTTGTAGCGCTGCATTAAATTCATTTACTTCAAACTGTTTTTGATATTTTACAAAACAGTCACTTGCTTGATGTAAAATCCATTCATTAACTGTTCCAAGATTTTTTGGTTTTTCTGTTGGAATTTTTGCGTTTTCAAGATTCATATTTATAAATCTAAAAGCATTCCACAATTTAGTAATTAGTTTTTGGCCAATTTTAATTTGTGTTTCAGAAAAAGAAATATCTTTGCCAAGTGTGCCAGATGCTGTCCAGTATCTAATTGCATCTGCGCAATAAGTTCTGAGCAACGTTTTTGGTGCTAGAGCAGCATTGCCCTTAGACTTAGAAAGTTTTACGCGTGCGTCGCTGAGCACATGACCAGAAATAACAATATTGTTCCAAGGGATGGTTTTGTGGTGCATCCATGATTTTACAATTGTGTAAAATGCCCAGGTTCTAATAATATCGTGCGCTTGTGGGCGCATACTCATAGGAATTACATCTGAAATATTTTCGTCAGTAAATGGAGATTTTTTTTCTGGAGCAAGATAGCGATGTAAAAGTTGTGGAGTCAAAGAAGAAATATTCCATGTGTCCATAACGTCAGTGTCAGGTTTTAAATTGGAGCTGTTACATTTGTCGCATGTTTTGCCCGGAAATTTAGTTTCTTGTGGATCGATAGGCAAACTTTCAACTGGAGCAAGCATCATATGTCCGCATTCTTTGCAGTGCCAAACAGGAAACGGAACACCATAAAAACGTTGACGGGATAAGCACCAGTCCCAGCTTAAGTTTTGTACCCAATCGATATATCGGGACTTCATGTATTGCGGGTACCAGTTAATTTGATCTGCGAGTTGCAAGAATTTTGCTTTGTGATCAATAATTTTTAAAAACCATTGTGGCAGTGCAATAATTTCTACCGGCTTTTTACAACGTTCATGCACGTTAACCGTATGAGTAATTTCTTTTTGATCAAGTAACAAATTTTTATTTTTTAGTTCTTCAATTATTTTTTCACGAGCAACTTTAACTTTTAGTCCAGCCAAAATTCCTGTGTGAGCTAACATTTTTCCATCAAAACCAACAGATGGTTTGTAAGGAAGTTTAAATTTTTTAAACCACTCAATATCAGTTGTATCACCAAAAGTACAAACCATTACAAGGCCAGTGCCTTTTTCTATTTCAACCTTTTCATCTTGGTAAACAGGAACTTCGATATTAAAATGTGGTGCTATTGCTTTGGTGTCTTTAAGGTGTTGATACCGTTCATCCTTGGGATTGAACAAAAGGGCAACAACAGAAGGTAGAAGTTCTGGGCGTGTAGTACCAACAATTAATTTTTTACCTTTTTGTGAAGTAAAAACAATATTGTTAAAAAAGGATGGTTTTTCTTCATCGTCCAGTTCCGCTTGAGCAACTGATGTTCTGCAGGTTGGACAATAAAGTGCTGGTTCGTCGGCGCGGTACACAAAACCTTTTTTATAAAGTTCGATAAATGATTCTTGTGCAATTTTTCGTGAATGATCAGAAATAGTTTCGTAACTATTATTCCAATCGACTGAAAGCCCCATGCTTTGCCAAAGGTTTTTAAATTCAGTTTCAACTTCTTTGGTGACTTCAAGGCATGTTTTGATCAACTCTGATCGTGGAAGTTCATGAGCACGAATTTTTAATTTTTTTTCGACATATCTTTCTGTTGGAAGGCCATTATCATCAAAGCCAAAAGGATAAAAAACAGAAAAACCGCTCATACGTTTGTAGCGAGCGATAATATCAGTTTGTGTGTAAGAAAAGATATGCCCAATATGTAAAGAACCAGAAACGGTTGGTGGTGGCGTATCAATGCTATAAATTTGACCGGGATTGTTTTTTGTGGAGTATGTTTCTTGTTCTTTCCACGTTTTTTGCAATTCAGGTTCAAACTGTTTTTGGTCGTATCTTTTTTCCATGAGGACCTTTGACTAAAAAGAGGCTTATATAAACATATTAATTGTACCGAGCTTCTGTTTATATTTCAACTTGATGTCATCATTTAAAGATAGTCCGCAGATTTTTTTAAGTTGTTTTTTTCCTTGTTCGTTTATTCATCTGGTTTAGTATTTGATGTGCTTTTGTTTTAAGGTTAGCAAGAATTGCAGGATTGCCTTTGTGTTCTTCGTTTAAAAAAGCTTCAATTAATTTTTTTGCTTCTACAATTTTACCTGTTTTTTCTAGACAATGGGCCATGCGTACCTGAATGTAGGGAAGATATGCCTTCATATGGTAGGTTTTTTTGTATGCTTTTAGTGCTGGCTCAAATTCATGAAGTTCAAAGTGCGATTCGGCAAGATTGTACCATGACTTATAATTTTTTGGATTATTGTTAGCAATAATTTTATATGCTTGTTGTGCTTGTTTAAATTTACCTGACAAAAAACAACTGTTTGCATAATTAAAACGTGCTTTATCATCGTGCGGATCAAATTTTAAAACGCGTGAATATGCAAAAATAGCATCATCATACTTTTTAAGTTCCATGCTTACTTGACCATAAATTGAAAATCCAAATTTCACATCAAAGTCTGCTTTGGTGCAACAATCTCTAAAACATTCCCAAGCTTTTTCTTTATTTTTTCTTTGTAAATGTATTCGTCCTAAATTAAAAAATGCTTTTCCGTAATGAGGTCTAAGTTTTAAAGCAATACCAAGTGTTTTTTCTGCAGCATCAAGATTGCCTTTTTGAATATAAAAAGAAGCTAAGTTGTTATACCCTTCAGGATAATATTTTTGAATTTTAAGGGATTGAAGCATTGCTTTAATAGCATCATCGAGCCTGCCAAGATGTGAATACGCAACGGCGACATTATTAAGAGGATCGGCGTAATTTTTATCCATAGAGGCCGCTTTTTTAAAGTAAACAACAGAACCTTTGTAGTCACGTTTATTTTGTGATAGTTCAACACCATAATTATTATAAGCACGTGCTTTTCCGGGAGCATTTTTTATAACATTACTCCAAAATTCTGTACCGGATCGCCATACTGTGTTGCGATTTGCAGTTAAAAGTCCAAGAATAATGGCAAAAAATATTCCTATGATTGGTATTAAAAGATTTTGTTTAGAAAGAAACGAAGAAAATGTTGGTATTTTTTTTAAAAGTTTTTGCAGTACCCATACAAGGCCTGCTGCAATTAAAAAAAGCCAACCAAATGATGCCAAATATGTTTTGTAATCAACAAGAAGTTCTGGTGATGGAATAATGCTTGTTCGAGGAGCTAAACAAAAAAAGAACCAAAGAGCGCCAAAACTTATTAAATGAATTTTGTTTTTTTTAAGAAGTGTAATAACACCAGACGCCAATAACAAAAGAATAATAAGAGGAAAAAAAGCATCAGGATAAAAAAGTCCTCTAGAAAGCACCCAGTCGTATTCAACGCTAATATTAAAGGGCCAAATAAACATCAGTAAATAATGGACAATAACTTTAAACTGGGACCTAAAAAACATCCACGGAGTTATTTTCATACCAACTGTGTGGGTAATAACATTTCCGATATTATTTTTTGCAATTTTTTTAAGACCAAGAATTTCGGTAAAAAAACTTGGTTTTAAAAACCATATATAAATACCGATAATAAAAAGTGCTAATGTGGCATGCAAAAAAATTCTTTTTTTTAATGATTGCCAACTTCCTTGAGCGATGAAAAACCAATCAAAAAGAATAATAAGAGCAGGAGAGATAATTGCTATCTCTTTTGTTCCACAAGAAAAAAGTCCAATAATAAAAAGAAGAACAGTAAATAATGTTTTAATTAAAAAGGTTTTGGCAGTTGCAACAAAATAAAAACATAAGACCATACTTAAAATTGCAAGAGCAGCAAGCCCTTCTAGTTGTCCTTGGATAACGTAAGAGACGGTTTGTGTTTGTACTGGATGGAGTAAAAATAAAAGGCTGGTAAAAAAAGAAATTGAAAGAGCGTTTGAAGAAAAAAAATTCTTCTTTTTTAAATATTTAAGTCCTAAAAACAGAATAAAAAAAATAAGTAGTCCGTTTGTTATGTGGATCATTAAATTGCCAAGGCGATAATAAAAAGGATTAAATTGATCAACTTTATAATAAACAGAATTGAGCCAATAACTTATCCAGCGAGTGTTTTTAAAAAAAAGATCGCCAAAACTATTATGGCGAATAGAAAAATGTTTTGTAATGTTTGCAACGCTATCAAATTGAAATGAGTAACGTAATGAAGGAGCATAAAATAAAGCAGTTAAACTGGCTGCAATAACAGGCGGAATGAGGTAGTGCCACCAACTATATTGTGTCGAGGCTTTATTTGAGGGGTATACTTTTTGGATAGTTTTTTTATTTTTTGGAGTTTTTTTTCCCATTATTGCTTCCTTTTACTTATTACGCTCTTTTTTTTTGATCAAGATATCTTACTTCAGGAATAAGATAGGCGCAAATCGTTCAAACTTATTTCTGAGCAAAAAGAGTTTTTTTGCAGATATATTCCTATCATTTGACCGTGTCTATACTTTTGCATAAACTGAAATTTGCGGTTACTAAAGATATTTAGGACTTAAATAAGAGATTTTTATGACATTACAAACAGTGGACATGTTAATCAGAATTATTACATCCGTTATAGCGTATGCAATTGCCGTGACCATAGCAGGCAGCTTTAAAGCATGGGTGGCAAATGCATTTGGAGATGATACAGCAGAAAGTTTAGGGTTAATTTCACTTAATCCTATTGTTCATTTTGATTTTTTTGGTTTATTACTTGTTTTCTGTGTGAGATTTGGTTGGGGGCGATATGTTCCGGTCAATCCACAAAGAATTCAAGGGCCATTTCGTTTTTTAAAAATTGGGTTTGCGTATTTTGCGGGGGTTATAGCGCATTTGTTTATGGGAGTAGTTACTTTTAGTTTTTTGATGTATGCATTCGGAATGAGGATTTTTCCATTAATCATGCAAATGTTAAATAAGGGACGTTATGCTTTTACATATAACCTTCCTTTTGCAAAGTTTTTTCCGAATGACTCTTCGTTTCTTGTCTCATTGGGTATTATAGGTATTTCCCTTTTAGTTTTAAATATAGTTCTTGCTTATTTGGATTTTATTATAGTTGTTGCAGATTTTATTTCTTTAAAAATATTAGATATTTTTTCTTTAGATGTTCGACGAAAATTTGTTGTAAGTGTTGCTGTTTTTTTGGCAATGATTTTTATTTTTGGACATTGGATTTATTCTTTAATGGTTTCTCTTGTTTTTAGTACAGGGTACATTTTATCACATCTTTTAGGTGTAATATAGCAAATAAAAAATTGGTTTATTTATGAAAAATATAAAAGAAACAATACAAATAATAACATCGGGAACTGCGCAAGTAGTACCAATGTCAGATTTACAAAAAAAAATAGAATCTGGAAAAAAATTAATAATAAAACTAGGTGCAGATCCAACCGCACCAGATTTACATCTTGGTCATGCGGTTGTTCTTTTAAAATTAAAACAGTTACAAGATCTTGGTCATAACATTGTTTTTTTGATTGGTGATTTTACAGCGCACATCGGAGATCCAACAGGAAAATCAAAAACACGTCCTTCTTTGAGCCAAGAGGAAATAAAAAATAATACTAAAACTTATTTCGAGCAAGTTAGTAAAATTTTAGATCCTAAAAATATGACTGTTGCTTACAATTCGCAGTGGTTAGACAAACTTTCGAGTAAAGATTTAGTGCAGCTTTGTTCAAAAGTTACTCTTGCTCGTTTAATCGAACGGGAAGATTTTTCAACACGCATAAAAAAACAACAGGCGCTTGGTTTTCATGAATTATTATATCCTCTTTTTCAGGCTTATGATTCGGTTCATATGGAAGCTGATATAGAAATTGGGGGCACCGATCAAACGTTTAATCTTCTTTTGGGAAGGTTTTTACAGGAGCAATATAAAAAAGAGCCACAAGTTGTTTTAACAATGCCGATTTTAGAAGGACTTGATGGCGTTCAAAAGATGTCAAAATCTCTTGGTAATTCAATTGGACTTGCTCAGCCGGCAGATCAGGCCTTTGGTAAATTAATGTCTATCTCTGATAAACTTATGTGGCGTTATTTTGAGCTTCTTTTGCATGCTGGTACAAAAGAAATATCAGAACTTCAAGAACGTATTGCTGCAGGATCATTACATCCAATGTCACTTAAAAAAGAGATGGCACATAATATTATTGAAAAATTTTGGTCGCAACAAGAAGCAAAAAGCGCAAAAGAATCGTTTGAAGCTCTTTTTCAAAAAAAAGATTACTCCAAAGCCAAAGAAGTAAATATTTCTTCAGAGACACCAAATCCTTTGTGGATAGTTGCTCTTTTACGTGCTTTAAAGGCTATAAATAGCAGTTCAGAGGCAAGAAGACTTATTCAGGCTGGTGCAGTATCTATTGATGGAGAGGTTGTTTCGGACTTTAAGGCTGAAATAACTTGGAAACAAGGGACTACTGTCAAAGTTGGTAAACACCGAATTTATAAACTTATTTAACTCTCTATTTTTCAATACCTTCATTAGATCAAGCTCTTTTAGAGCCATTTGAAGACTTTTTTCTACTTTGTTATTTTAAAGTAAATGGAAAAAATATGTTTTAAATGGATTTAATGGGGGTTGTAATGACTAAAAATTTACTTACTATCTTGGGTTTTTTCTTTGTAGCAAATTCAGCTTTTGGTGTGCCTGAATCTGCGGATAATGCGGATCTTGCACCTCAAAGTTCAAAAAAAGTTATGAATAAGACTGTTGCTCAAGAAAATGATAGCTCTTCTATAAATTCTAAGTTGGATAAATTAATAACACATATAGCTGCAAAGCTTGTGGTGGCAAAAACAGGTAAGCTTGTTTTTACTGTAGAAGATGCATTGAGACAACTTTGTAAATATAACCTAGCAAAAAAAGATAGGGATGAAGTTGTTAAAAATCTTGGTCTTATTGAAAAGTTAGTAATTTCTTTTGCATGCAAAATACAAAATGGCTTAAAAGAAAAAGATTTAACAAGTTTAATTTTTAAACTTAAAGATGAAAAAATATTGCATGATTATGAGGTTTCTTTTTTAATTAAACAATTTAATTTAGAGTTGTTTTATTTTCAATATATGAAAAACAAAGGCGAAATAACGCTGGAAAAATATAAACAAACTGTTGAAGTGGTTCTTATAGATCAAGTACAAGAAAAAAAGATTTCAATACGTGAATATCAACAAAAAAGAAAGCAGTTTGGTCTTTTGTCTCGTACAGAATTAGTAAAATATTATTGGAATAAAACTAAAAGAGCGATCAATCCTGTTTTGGATAAATTAATTTTATTTGGTGGTGCATATGGTTTTTATAGAATATTTAAGAGTCAGAGTGGTGATATTGGTAAAGCGTTTAAAAAAATAAATTTTGATGATTTATTTAAGGCTGGATTTTTTCCATTATTACTTGCAGGCAAGTCATTATTAAACGGTCAACCTACAAACCTTGCTCCATCACCAACTAATTTTGCAGCAATTAATGCTCAACAATTACAAGAGTTACAAGCTATCGGAATTGCAAATTATAAGATGCAAGAAAAAAGTGTTAAAACGCAAGAGCAAATACACCAAGAACTTGTAAAGCATAATGAACTAAAAGAAGAAATAAATAGTAGAATTGAGATTTAAAGCATTGTAATAAAAATTAAAAAAGAGCCTCGCATTTTTTGCGAGGCTTTTTTTTTTAACTAATTATTTTTATCTGTTTTGCAAAACAAAGGAGAAGAGTTAGTAAATGACGTTTTTTCAGCTGAAGAAAAAGTTTCTTTATTTTCAATTGGTTTTGTTTGAGCAAAAAAATCTTCTACTAGTTGTAGCATTTTTTTTCTACGGCTTGCATTGTTTGCAAATTCTTGATCGCAGTCGATAACTAAAACAGGAATATTTTTATGCTCAGGAAGAAGGTTTCTTTTTTTTATTAAAAATTTTTCTAAACGATCTTCTATTTGTTGAAAATAAGAAAGAGGAATTGTTTCTTCGCCTTCTCTGTTTCTTTTTTGTGTTCGTTGATAAGCAACTTCAGCGGATGTTTTTAAATAAATAAATCCTTGCGGATTTTTACATGAGTCTTTTACAAGATAATTAAACCAACGTTTATGTATTTCCCATTCTAATTTATCCATAAACCCTTGTTTGTAACTATTGAGAGCAAAGCAGTAATAGCCAGAATAAATCGAACGTTCCATCACAACACGTTGATAAATATTTTTTTGTTCTTTTATATGTTCTTGGACTCTGCACATAAGAGTGAACATTTCCATGGTGAATGCCCAGCGTGGTGTATCTTGATAAAAATTTGCAAGAAGAGATTGGCCATGCTTTTTGTTATTCCAAGCATCAAGAGGTTCGTCTACAATTTTAACGTTTGGAAGTTCTTGTCCAATGATTTGTAAGAAAGTTGTTTTTCCAGCACCAATGTTGCCTTCAATTATGTACATATCTTATTTCCAATGTGTAGAATGGTTCTCATGATTTTAGATGTCAACCAGATAAAGTGTAACACAGTTTTTATTGACTAGCTAACAAATTTCGTGGTATTTGCGCAGAAATACCGGTTGTTATTTCGCGTGGATTTTTACTAGAAAAGGTTGAAAGAAAGTCAGCGCGAATTTTTTGATGATTTCCAATAAGGGAAACTTCCATTCCAATTTTTATGTTTTTAATATTACTTACATCAATAGTTGTTGTATTCATACTTATTTTTCCAACAACCGGGGCATATTGCCCATTGACCATTACAGATGCTTTATTTGAAAAAGCGCGTTGGTAACCCTCAAGGTAACCAACAGAAATAAAAGCGAGTACTGTTTTTTTTGTAGTTGTATAAGAAAGATCATATCCAACAGATGTTCCTGCAGAAACTTTTTTTATAGCAAATATTCGTGACTTCCAGGTCAAAATAGGTACTAGTGTTGTTGCGGGGAATTGTTTGATAGTTTTTTTTTGAATATAGGTTGATGGCCAATAGCCATAAATGCTGATGCCAACTCTAAAAAAATTTCCAATAGATGCGTAGCTTTTAAGTGTTGCCGCAGAATTGCATGCATGCTGATAAGAAAAAGTTATATCGTTTTTTTTTAATTGAGAACAAAGATGTTGAAAAATTTTAATTTGTTTATTCGTAAAAAGCTGATTTTTTTTATGTGATTGAGCAAAGTGAGTAGATATACCTTTAATAGTTATAAATGGTAGTGTTAGAGCTTTTTTTATAAATGAAAATGCTTTATTTGGAGTAATTCCTAGTCTGCACAAGCCAGTATCAATTTTAATATGAATAGAGCAATTTTTTTGTAACTTTTTTCCGCAATTAGAAAGTTTCTGTAAAAAATCTTCATTATGAACAACAATATCGATATTTTTTTCAATAGCATATTCAGGATTATCATCTATATAGGCAAGAACAACTATTGGTTTTGTAATATAAGCATTTCTAAGATTTAGTGCGTCAGAAAGAGATGCAACGCAAAGATATTCAACGTTTTTATTTTTTTGGCAAACACGGCCTACTTCTAGCAGGCCGTGTCCATATGCGTTTCCTTTAATAACAGGAGCAAGGATATTTGGTCCAATAATCAATTTAAGTTGATTAAGATTGTGATCAAGTGCAGTTTTGTTTATTTCTACCCAGGTGTGCGGAGTATGGACCATAAAAAATTTATTTAATTAAAACGTTTAGTTTTTTAGATTCTTTTTTTTTCTGAATTTGTTTTGGAACGATAACAAAAAGCGTTTTATCTTTGTACTCTACGTGTGCTTTTTTAAAATTTAAAATAGAATCTATCGTTGTTCCTTGTTGTGTAGTGCTACGAGATTCATATTTTTGATAACTATTATTTTCTTTTTTTTCTTCTTGTGCTGCCTGTCTTGTTGCATACGACAAGTATTTGTTGTCTTTATCATATCCAATAATAATTTCTAAATTTTTTTCTGGAATAGTTATTGTCAAACGATTAGGTTCAAGGTCGGCATCAAAATTTTTTACGTTTTTTCCTACAAGAAACTGTAAAACAAGTTCTATATCTTTTTGTACTAAATGAACGGCATTAGTTTTTTTGTTTTTTTTATCATTTTTAAACCAATTTTCAGAAAACGTTTCATCAATATTTTTTTTCATCGCCTGCATCTGATGCTCCATGGCAGAAAAGTTTTTTTTGATGCGTTGCTCAAAAGAGTTTTGACATAAAATAGTGCCGCTCAGTACCATTGCTCCACATGCAATTATTCCTGTTTTTTTTATCATAATCGTTTCCTTATTTTAAAAGGGTTGATCGATTAAACACAACAAGGGTAAGTATACAGAAATATGTTTTTTTTGTGCAAGACGCTATTTTTGGTTAAAAGAAAAGTTTTTTATTCAAAAAATCCCAGGATTTTAAACCCTGGGAAGAAAATTATTTTAATTTATTTAGAACTTTTGAATTTGTGTATTATTTTTTTAAAAATCGGTTTAATACTTCTATTCCTGAATAGGTGGTTATCTTTGTAGGGGAATAAACAAACTTCAGATTGCTGTTATTTAATAAACTTTCAAGTTCTTGTTTTTTTTTATATAGCGCTGAAAGTAAGTTTTCTTTTTTTTGTATTGCTTTTTTAGATAGTTCTTTAACAAAAGGATTATTTTCTATTATTGTTTGTATCATCCGTTCACTTAAGCAATAGCGAGTTGTTATGTTATAAAGATCTTTAGGAAGATCTTGTTTTGCTACGTTTGCTATTTTCCAAAACTCATCATAATTTTTAGCATTCTTGAGGCTGGTCATCGTTGTCATTCCTTTTTTGAAAAGATTATTATCAGAAGTTATATTGTTAAATTTTATAATTAAAGGATTTAATATTTCATGGTTTGATTCGAAATTTTTAGTTAAGGAATCTAAAACATCAATTTTTTTTTGTATACTTGTAATTTCTTTACCCATTCCATAGCAACTTCCTGCAATCGCAGTAACACAAAATAGTATTCGTAGAGTAAATTGTTTAGTTATCATTTGAAGCCTTCAAGGTTTTTTAATCGATTATGCCTTTAATTAAAGGCTTTTTTTTAATTATATACTTTCAAAGTAAGTGTAGATTTAAGAGTTGTCAAAAGGGTTAGGCCTTAGAAAAAGGGTTTTTTTGTGTTAATATAAAAATATGAATAAAAAAAATAAAAAACTAGAGGGTGAACTCATATTTGGTGTTCATCCATTACTTGAGTGTTTACGAGCTCGTCGTAGAAAGGTTATATCGATCTACACGACTAAACCTACTCCAAAATCTTTTGCTTTAATCGAGCGAGAAATGCCCAAGTATAAAATACCTATTCAGTATGTTTCCCGTGATATTTTGCAAAAAATGGCTGGATCAACTGATCACCAGGGGATTGTTTCTTGGGTTAGGACCTTTCCTTTTAGGAAAAAGGTTTTTGACTCTCAAAAACAAAAATTTATTGTCATGCTTGATGGAATACAAGATCCACGCAATGTTGGTGCGATTATTCGTTCTGCCTATTGCGCAGGTGCTCAAGGCGTTGTTTTGTGTAAAAAAGGTGCTTCTCCGCTCAGTGCTGTAGCTCTAAAAGCTTCAGCTGGCCTTGCAGAGCACATGGAAATCTTACTAGCTCCTTCTTCTGAATGGGCAGCACAAACGCTTAAGGAAGCTGGTTATAATCTTTATATGGCTGTATTTAATGGTAAATCGGCTATAAAAGTAGAGTATAAAGAACCTCTTTGTTTAGTTATCGGTAATGAGGCCATTGGTGTAACCAAAGGAATTATGCGAATGGGTACTAATGTTACTCTTCCTCAGCGATCAGATGGAATTTCTTACAATGCTTCTGTAGCTGCAGGTATTTTACTGTTCCATATCGGAGTACAAAGCGGCCGAATATAAATTTGAATTTAAAAAAAAGCCCTCAATAAAAGATTTATACTTTTATTGAGGGCTTTTTAATGTCTAAAATTTTTAAATAATTTTAATTTTGTAGGTTTCTATCTAGTCTTTTTTTAAATTTTGTCATTGTTGCAGATTTAATTTCTTTGTTTCTAGCTTCAATTGAAAGATTTTTAAAATCAGGGTCATCAGATATTGTTTGTCCGAGTAACTGTGTTTTTTCATTAATTTTATTAAATACATTCATAGCCGTATACATTGAAAGCAATTTATAGGTTAGCAAAACATTGTTTGCAAATTTTCTTGTTGTAGCGCTTACTGTATGTTCTTTTTCCATAGCCATACTGTTATAGCTTGTCACTATGCCTGCTATAGCAATAAAACTATCATTATTTTTTTATTTTCCATAATATTCTCCATTATTAATATGAAATTAGTTAAGTGATTCTCTCATTAGTTTTACAATTTTTGTTTTTTGGGCTGCATATTTATTTAGTAGGATTATATTTTGAGATTCATCATCCTGGTCAGATGCATGATAATCATCATCATAGACATAATCTTCATCATCAGAGATAGAATCTTCATCATTAGCACTGGTAGGTATGTTTTGTGTTAGTTCGCTTGGTTTTTTTTTCATAGCTATGCTGTTATAGCTCGTCACCATGCTTGCGATAGCGAATAAAACTATCATTATTTTTTTATTTTTCATAATGTTTTCCTTTGTTAATATGAAAATTGTTATTTTTTTAACTTATTTTCACCGTAAACTAGTTTTTTGAAGGTGTCAAAAGGGTATAAAGCTTAAAATAAAGGGTTTTTGTGAAGATTTATTTTTGTTTTTTAATCATATTGTTCTCGTATTCCTCTGCTTTTTCATACAAATTAAAAGAATCTGTTTATGATCAATCTGTTTTTGTATCTGGAGAATGCATTTTAGGGGTTGATATAGGTGGGACAAATAGTGATTTTGGTTTTTTTAGTGTTCAAAATGAAAAACCGGTACTTCTTGTTTCTTTTCGTGAACAAACAAAAAATATTTCAGATTTTATAGATATTTTAAAAGTTGTTTTAAGCACGGCATACGCAAAGTATGGTATTACGGTTAGTCGCTGTTGTATTGGTGCCCCTGGAAAACGGTCAGAAAAAAAAGATTTTTCTAATGGGGGAAAAGCAAAATTTGTAATTGATGCAAAAAAAATAAAAGAACAAACAGGTTTAAAAACTGTTTATGTGTTAAATGATTTTGAAATTGTTGGATATGGTTTAGATTTTATTGCGCCTGAAGATATTGTTGAAATAAACAAAGGGACTCCATGGAAAAATTCGCCTAAGGTTTTTGTTGGTGCTGGTACTGGCGTTGGAGTTTCTTATATGTTGTGGGATGAACATACTCAAAAATATAATGCTTTATTTTCAGAGCTTGCTTGTACTGAATTTTCTCCTCGAGATAAAAAAGAACTTGCTTTTGCTCAGCAAGCAAAGCATCCGTTTATGGATGTTATGCTTTGGACTCATGCCTTGGGCGGTAATATTGGTGCATGGGGTTTGCGAAAATTTTTGATCAAAAGAAAATATAAAAAACTTGTTCCCGATTATAAACATTTTAATGGAAGAAAAACGTTTGCAACATATTATAGTGACTCTTTTTCTAGACGTGCTGTTGATAAATACATAGAGTTGTATGCTCGTTTTGTCCGTATTGCTTGTAAAGCAATTAATCCAATGGGTGGTGTGTATATTGTTGGTGGTATTGCAGCAAAACAATGGCAGCATTTTGTTCAAGGAAATTTTTTACAGACATTTACGGGAGATAGAAATTCTCATGTTTATACATATTTTTCTCAAATTCCTGTCTATCTTGTAAAAGATTTAAATATCAATCTTTATGGCGCTGTTCAATACCTTTTATATGAATTGGAAAAAGTTGCAAATTAAAACCTAAAGAATAACAACCATTGACTATGATCCCAAAAAATATGTATGAAAAGAGAGAAGGTTTTTAAGGGGTACAGCAAGAACGCTCGACTTTAGGGGGAAGAGCATGAAGGGGTTTTCAAGGGGCATCCGCGTAGCTATTGTATTTTTTTTATGTGGGACATTTTTTTTATTGATGCGCCCTTTTATAGTATCATTTTTTTGTATTGATCGTTGTAGTGTTCAGTTTGTTGGACAGTTTAATTCTGATCAAAAAAAATCTATAGAATCATTTATTGCTAAAAATAATAGCTGTTTGAATAGTTCTTTAAGTGTTGCTGTAAAAAAAATAAAAAAACGTTTTCCGTCTGTAAAAAAAGTTGAGCTTTTTTCTAATGCTCAAGGAATTACAACTGCTTCTATTGAAAGTGAAAAACCGCTTTTAAAAATAAATGAACATTTTATTTTGGTAGATAATGGGATGCTTTTACAGCAGAAATTATTTGATCAAAATTATATTAAAGATCTTAAACATTTAAATTTTTTAAATAGTGATTTTATATCTGAAACTTTTGATTTTGATGATATGAACAATGAGTATGTTGGTAAAATGCCAGGTATTTTTTTAAAAACAGCGTTACATATTCCGTCCTTTCTTTTTCAAAAATATAAAATTACATGTAAAAGTTCATCAAAATGGTTGCTGCAAGATAAAACTCAGAAAAACTTTTTTATTTTATGGAATGAGTCAAAAATTCCAAATGAATCAATATTGAATGTATGTAATGAAATACAAAAAAACCTGGTTTCTCGAAAAAAGTTTTTAGGAAAAAAAGTTCGTGATTGGGTTGCAGATGTGAGGTTTGAAGATCAGATTATTTTATTTGCGAAAGCAGGGGGGCAGTGATGGCAAACGTTTTTTCTGGCCGGACAATCACGGCTATTGATATAGGGACAACAAAGATATGTGTCCTTGTGGCAAATCAAATTGATAAAAACAATATTGAGGTGCTTGGGGTTGGTAAAGCACCGTCAGATGGCCTAAGAAAAGGGGTTGTTGTTGATGTCGCTCGAACTATTTCTTCAATCAGACAAGCGGTTAAAGAAGCCGAACTTATGTCTGGCCATACTATTGAATCAGCTTACATAGGAATTTCTGGAGCGCATATTCAATCTATTAATTCACACGGCGCTGTTCCTATTAAAATAGGGCAAGTCAGAACCGTTGATATACAAAATGTGCTTGATGCTGCAAAAGCGGTGCAGGTTGCCGAAGGTCAACAAATCTTGCATGTATTACCTCAATATTTTCAGATTGATGGTGGAGATAAATTAGATGATCCTACAGATATGCATGGAATAAGACTAGAGGTTCAAGCTCATATTATAACTGGTTCGGTAGCTTCGGTACAAAATCTTGTTAACTGTTGTGAGAGTGCTGGTGTAAAAGTTCAGGATGTTGTTCTTGAACAGTTAGCTTCTGCCTGCGCAGTATTGAGTGATGATGAGCGCGAACTAGGTGTAGCAGTTCTTGATATTGGTGGTGGAACTTCTGACTTAGCTTTATATCAACGTGGAAGTATTAGGCACACGATGGTATTGCCTGTTGCAGGGAATCATTTTACTAATGATCTAGCCGTTGGTTTGCGTACAACAATATCTGACGCAGAACGTATAAAACGTTTGCATGGTGTTGCGACAGAATTAATGCTTGATGAAAATAAAAAAATTGAAATAGAAATGGTGCAAGGTGGAAAAAAACGGGAAGTATATATTTCTGACCTTGTTAGAATTTTAGAACCGCGTGCGAGTGAATTGCTTGCTTTGGTTCATGAAGAAATTATAACCAAAAGGCTTCAGTCTTTTGTTACATCAGGTTTAGTTATTACTGGTGGTGGATCTTTACTTTATGGAATGAAAGATTTAGCAGAAACAATATTTGAGTGTGATGTCCGTATTGGGATGCCAAGACTTCAATTTGGTATTTCAGAATCATTAAACAGTCCTGTGTATGCAACTGGTTATGGTTTGTTGCTACATGCGTTAAAGGGCAATGGAAATTTAAATGATGCTTCCGGGCCGGTTGTTAAAAAATTATTTGTGCGTATGAAGTCATGGATCGCGGATTTTTTTTAAAATTATAAGTTTTAATTGAAGTCCTATCTTTTTAAAATAAGTAATACAAGGAGAGTTCAATGATTGAATTGGAACAAGAACCCCAAAAAAAGGGAACCCCAGTTGTTTCAATTAAAGTGATAGGTATCGGTGGTGCAGGAGGCAATACTGTCAATAGCATCATAGAGTCTGGTAATAAAAATGTAGAATGCATTGTTGCCAATACTGATGCTCAAGCGTTGCATCTGTCACAAGCGGAACATAAAATCCAACTTGGAGTTAAGTCTACAAAAGGTTTGGGAACAGGAGCAAATCCAGAATTAGGAAAACGAGCAGCTGAAGAAGATTTGGATAAAGTTTTAGAAACTGTTGGTGACGCAGATATTGTTTTTTTAGCTGCTGGAATGGGTGGCGGAACAGGATCGGGAGCAATTTCAGTTATAGCTCGTGCGCTTAAAGAGCGAGGTATTTTAACCATAGCAGTTGTAACGCGACCATTTTTATTTGAGGGAAAAAGAAGAGCAAAGGTTGCTGAAACTGTATTGAAAAATTTAGAAAAAGATGTTGATACATTAATTATTCTTCCAAATCAAAAGTTATTAGAAGAAGTTGATCAAAATGTTTCTATGATCGATGCATTTTCAATGATTAACGGTATTTTAGGACAATCGGTAAAAGGTATTTCTGATATTATCACTCGCGCGGGTCATATTAATGTTGATTTTTCAGATGTTCGAACAATCATGAAGGGAATGGGTATTGCCATTATGGGAACTGGTGTTGCTACCGGACCTGAACGAGCACAAGAAGCAGCATTGCAAGCAATATCGTCTCCGTTATTTGAAAATATGAATATCACAGGAGCACAAGGAGTTCTTTTAAACATTACGGGCGGAAAAAATCTTGGCCTTCATGAAATTAGTCAGGCAGCTTCAATTATTTATGAAGAAGCAGATGAAAATGCAAATATTATTTTAGGTTCTGTTATAGATGAAACATTAGATCAAGAAGTTTTTGTAACTATTATTGCAACAGGCTTTGAACAAAAACAAATAGAAGAAACAGCTATTGATCAAAAAGTTCATGCTACTGCTACTTTTAGAGAAGAACCAGAAGTGTATGAGACAAAAGAAATAGAAACTCCTGCAGAAAAAAAACAAGAAATAAGTGAACAGTTTGATGTTCAATTGCAAGAGTTAGAGCAAGAGCTTAAAGCACTTGATGCTCAAGAGGCTCAAGAAAAAAAAGAAGATCAACCTGCTGTAGAAAAAATAGACCATTTAGAATTGATTGATGTAAATGATCTAGATGTTCCTGCATTTTTACGAAAAGAATTAAAAGAGAAAACTGAAGTAAAATAATATTTTTTTAGGTTATTAAGTGAATTGCATGCCTTATTGGGTAAGCAATTCACTTTTTTTTACTTTGAGTTACACTTGTAGGCTTGCATGGTATCTTTTGGTTTAAAGAATGGTTTTATATGTTATTACACAATAGTCCTCTTTTTAAAATTTACTTTGGCGATGCTAAAGATAATCTTGATCCTGAGCAGTATTTAGATTTGCCATCAGATAAAAATATTTTTTCTATTTCTGCTTTTGTACATTTAAAAAATGTTATGAAATTAGATCGGGTTGTTTTTTTAAAGCAAACACATAGTAATCAAGGAGAGGTAATAACATCCAAACGTCATGCGAAAGGTATTCGATCTTTCACCATAGAAGGTGATTATCTTATTACTAACGTACCTTGTGTTGGCTTAGGTGTTATGACTGCAGATTGCTTGCCTATTGTACTGTATGATTCTTTTAATCAGGTTGTTGCAGCTGTTCATGCAGGATGGCGTGGTTCGGCAAAAACAGTTGTCCTTAAGGCGCTTTCTAGAATGGAAAAAGAGTTTGGAACAAAGGCGACTAATATTAGAGCTTTTTTTGGTCCCTCAGCAAAAGTTTGTTGTTATACCGTTGGTGACGATATGCTTGAAAAATTAGAAGATTTTGAGTTTATTGATCGCGTTGTACAGCAAAGAGGAAAAGAAAATTATTTTGATCTTCCTGTTTTTAATAAACTACTTTTGCAATCAGTTGGTGTTAAATCAGATGAAATAAAAATGCAATATAATTTATGTACAATGTGTGACAAGTCTTTGCATTCTCATCGACGTGATGGCAAAAAAGCAGGTCGTCAAATGACGGTTGTAAGTTTGCAGTAAATAAAAATATAATTTCATAAACTAAAATCCCAAAAAGCTCGAGCGAGCTTTTTGGGATTTTTTTTAAATTTTATTTAGTTGAATTTAAACTAAAAAATATTGAGTTCATTGTATTTTAATATGAAAAAGAAACAAAAATTGTAAAATTTAATGTTTTAAGTTGATGGATAATTGAACGAAAAATTTGAGTATTGATATATATTTATATACTGCTAGATTCATGCCTGTTCGTTAAAAAATCGTATAATTTTTTGGAAAGATAGTGCATGAAAAATATAACTTTTTACTTCATTATTTTAATTTCTTTTTTTTGTTTATTTAGCAACCAAAATTTTATAAGCAATGATGCATATGGAAATTATTTTGTCTATGGGGATTGTGCCATAGCTGAAAACCATTTTTATGACAGTTATCCATCATGGAATAGTAAAAATATAATAATAAGTTTTAATTCAAAAAAAAATCAACCTACCCCTTCTTATACAAGTAGTTATGCTCAAAAAAATTATTCAAAATTTAAAAAATATTCCTCTTTTGACTGGCGTAAAGAAATAGCTTCTTGGAGCAAAGAACATATTTATCCTGAAAACCTTACTGAACAATCTCGAAAAAATCTTTTTTTTGAATTTGAATTATATTGTCATACCGGTTATCGAGATTTGCTCAAAACATTTCATGAATATGCGCAAATGATTATTGAACTTGATAGTCTGGCCAATAAAAATTCAAAGATTCAATGGGCTCTTGATAACTATCTTATAAAATCAGGTTTTTTTTCAGACACAACTATTGCGGATTTTATTAAAGAAGAACTTCCTAAAGCGAAACAAAAAATTAGAAATCAAAAACTTAAGTATGCAAAACAAAAAAAAATTAACGAGGAAGCAAAAAGAAAAGAACACAAACGTAAAGCTCTACAAAAACAACAAGCCAAAATAAAGAAAAAACAGCCTGTACAAAATTATTTTTTGAAAAGAAAAAATGAAATAAAATCTAAAGCAAGTAGAACTTTTTACCGTAATAAAAACAGAGCTTTCGCGATTCGTAAAGCAGTTGATAATAATTTTAAAATTTTTTGCCAACAGTATCAACTCTCCAAGCAAGCAATTGGCATTCTCAATCAAAATCATATTGATACTCGTATTTTTGAAGAATGTATTGGAAATAGTATTCAACAACAACTTCATAGTGAGTTTATTGATGTTTTAAACAAAGGTGCAGATACATATACAGCACAAGATGGACTAACAGGAATAGCCTATCTAGCAAATAATAATTGGTATGCAACGCTAGCAAAAGTTTCGTTTATTGGTAGTCACGTTAATAATATTGGTCAGTATACTTTAGCCTATAAAATTGCAGATATTTGCGATGGCATTCATCGAATAGTAAAAAATTCAACACATAATTCTTTAAAAAATATTCATGATAATTCTGTAAAAATAAACGATATTTGGAGAGTTGCGATTCAATGTGTTGGTAGAGCCACACAAAAAGCCGGCAATGCTGTTGTTGATTTTACTCAAGGTGTTGAGCAAAAAGCTATTGCTCGCCCTGCTCGTTTTTTAACAGAATTTGCTTATACACTTGAAAACAATCCTGAAGCGGTTTTTACAGCAGCAAGTACCGTCCTTTTAGAATCTGTTAACTATCTTTTTGATTCTGCACAATTGATAGGAACAATAACAAATAACCCTTTGTCTGAAAAAACAATAGAACTACTTGTTGAGTTTGAACAAAATTGGGTTGAACCACTTTGTAAAAAAGTTTCACATGCTGCAAAAGTTTTCTGGAAAATGCCACCAAAAGAAAAAACACAAGAACTGGTTGCTTTAGGAGTTCAGGCTTTAGCAATTGTTGGTGCTACAAAGTTAGTAGCAGCACTGCCTGCACAAGTAATGTTACTAAAAACATCAGCTTTACTTCAACTTGATAAACTTTCTCGAATTTCTGAACCTATTTTACAAACTGTGATATTGCCCGACGGTCGAGCAACTATTACAATTCAGGCTGTAGAATGTATGTCAGAGGAGTTAGTAGCAGCAGCTGAACAAACAATTGCGGTAGCAGTTAGTACAAATGTAGGACTTGTAATGCCTGTTGCAGTTGATACTGTTTCAACAGCTATGCTTGCGATGAAAAATGGCCCCCCTTATCAAAGAAAAACTAAAATTGCGCGTGAAAAAGCATCTAAAATAAGAAAAAGAAAAATTCGTCCATCTGAAGAAATTGTACAAGAATATAAAAATCTTGCAGAAACAAAGGTTGAATGGCAAGGATCCTATGATTTATCCGAAGTAGAAAATATTTCAATTCCTCAAAAAATAAAATTTTCGAAAAAATCTTTAGAACATGCTTTTTCGGGCAAAGTTGAGAAACTTCCTGGGAATGGGCCACTTAAAATCTCCGGCTACCATTCAGATTTTCAAGGAAAAGCGCTTAGTAAGTCTGGAATGAATATGTCAAAAATAAAAGATTACAAAACAGGAGCTTTTGATGCAAAAATCAGGCTCTGTGGAAAAATAAGAAAAAAAACGATGTTTCCTGAGTCTTGGCGTCCTCAAAAAGTACTTGATACCACTTGTAATGCTCTAAAAAACGTTACAAAAATAAAAAAATTAGACTATGGAAGGTTACGCTATGTTGGCCGTAGTGATTGTGGCATTGAAATAGAAGTTATAACAGAGTTTAATGGTGAGGTCATAACTTTTTATCCTAAACTTTCTCTTTAACTATGAATGGTTTTAAAAAATGAAAAAAAACACACTACGATTATCTTTAGAAAAATACAAACAATATGGAATGAGCCATTTTTCAAGCAGTGAAATGGCAATTTTAGGAATGTTTTTGACAACCGACTATAACGTTTTTAAAAAATTTAATTTTATTGAAGATTGGCTTAAAAATTCCGATCTATACTACATTAGTGGCAATTTAACATATTCTGAGAAAAAGAATGGCATGATCCTAATGGGCGATCTATACGAAAAAAAACTTACCGTAAAGTTTAGCTTATCAATAGATGTATTTATTAAATTTTTACATGACTGGGAAATGGCTGTAAAACAAAAACCAGAAGAGATTATTGTTACTAAAGAGGATAATAAAATTTCAATCAAAATTAATATGAAATCAACTGTAAAAAAACAAATTGTATACAGAAGGTAAACTAACAATGCTGCGGTCAAAAAAATTATCATTACCAAAGATGGAGATAGTATAAAGATAGAAGGTAAAGATTAATTTAGACTTCGAAAGATTTTGAGTTTGTTGATCGCATTGTACAGCGTTTTAACAAACTACTTTTGCAATCAGTTGGTGTTAAATCAGATGAAATAAAAATGCAATATAATTTATGTACAATGTGTGACAAGTTTTTGCATTCTCATAGACGGGATGGCAAAAAAGCAGGTCGTCAAATGACGGTTGTAAGTTTGCAGTAAATAAAAATATAAATTCATAAACTAAAACCCCAAAAAGTTCACTCGAGCTTTTTGGATTTTTAGTTTATGAAAATTTTTAGATTGTTTTTTTTTCAACGTTTGCAATAGCACTTTTAGGAATTGATTCATTGTAAAGATGATAAAATTTTGTACTTCCACAAGGATTTTTTTCATGAACGAGCTTGCCTGGTAGTTTTTTTGTTTCAAGTTTTAAAATAATTGCACAGGGTTGACCTGCAAAAAAAATGGTAAAAGGGATTTTTATTTTCTTGATTTAATTAAAAGATGATAATTTTTGCTTAAGTTGATTTTGTATATAATTGTTATTAGAGATTATATTATTGAGATGATATTTATCTTTGATACCTCTGAGATCAATATGCTGTGGTTCTTCAAGTTTAAGAACTTCGATAGCGATATTATTGATTTCTTTTCCCAATTTGATTAATTGTTCAATAATATTTTTTTTACAGTCAAAATACTTTATTTTGTTTGAAACAGAATTTTGTTCGTCGATTTTTTTTTCTAAAATTTCTATTTGTTCAGCGTATGTTTTTTGAGGGGTTTTTTGTTCAGAAGCTTGCATTTGAGATGTTGCACAATTCAAAGCAAGAAAAAAAACAATGAATATTTTTTTCATGGAGGTATAAACCTTATATTTTTTTATTAGTTAATTATTTGTTCTGGGAGATAGCCTTATTTTGTTTAATAATAAGAATAATTGTAGTGTCTTGTCTAGAGTCTTTTTTATATTTTATAAAGAGAGCAGGCTGTTTTTTCTAAATGAAATAAAAAAAATAAAGCTGACTATGTACAATGTTATAGGCAGTATTTTTAGGTTTTCATTAGGTTTAACCGTTATGACTTCTACCAAAATGTATGGTATTATGAAATCTAATTTACTCTTTTTTAGTGGACACTTGCCTAGATTAATAAAATTTATGTCTACTATAGAAGTAAGAAAAAAAAATAAGATTCAAGATACGTGGGAACCTATATGATTACAAGTCTGATTGCAAAAATAATCGGTACAAAAAATTCACGAGAAATTAAACGATTGCGCACTATAGTTTACAAAATTAATTCTTTTGAGGCTGAAATAAGATCTCTTTCGGATGCACAACTTGCGCTTAAAACAAATGACTTTCGTGAACAAATAGCCAAAGGTCGTTCTCTCGATTCTTTATTGCCTGAAGTTTATGCAGTTGTTCGAGAAACAGCGTGGAGACAAATAGGCGAGAGGCATTATGACGTACAGTTAATTGGTGGCATTGTAATGCATGAAGGTAAAATTGCAGAAATGCGTACAGGTGAAGGTAAAACATTAGTTGCTACTCTTCCTCTTTATTTAAATGCTCTTTCTGGTAAAGGTGCTCATCTGGTTACTGTTAATGATTATCTTGCAAAACGTGATGCAAAATGGATGGGGCCAATTTATAAATTTTTAGATATGTCTGTTGGGATTTTACAAAACTCTTCTTCTGATAAAGAAAGAAAAGATGCATACGGTTGCGATATTATGTATGCAACTAATAATGAGCTTGGTTTTGATTATTTGCGCGATAATATGAAGTTCAGGGTTGAAGATTATGTCCAACGCCCTTTGAATTTTTCTATTGTTGATGAAGTTGACTCTATTTTGATTGATGAAGCGCGAACGCCGCTTATTATTTCTGGTGGTGCAGATAAAAGTAGTAGTTTGTATTCTACCGCTGACAAAGTTGCAAGACGTTTAAAACCAAAAGATGATTACGAGGTTGATACAAAAGATCGTTCTGTGCAAATGACAGAATCTGGTGTTGATAAAGTTGAATCAGCATTTAACGTAAAAAATCTTTACAATATAGAAAATATAAATCTTTTACATCATGTTTCTCAGGCGTTAAAAGCAAATTCTTTGTTTCGACGTGACGTTGATTATGTGGTAAAAGATGGTGAAGTTCTTATTGTTGATGAATGTACAGGACGTATTTTACCAGGAAGAAGATATTCAGATGGCTTGCATCAGGCACTAGAAGCTAAAGAGGGTGTTGATATCGCAAGAGAAAGTCATACACTTGCATCCATTACTCTTCAAAATTACTTTAGATTGTACAAAAAACTTTCTGGAATGTCTGGTACAGCTGTTACAGATGCTGAAGAATTTCATAAAATTTACAAATTAGATGTTATTGTTGTTCCAACCAATAAGCCGATTATTAGAAATGATAAATCGGATCTTATTTTTTTAACACAATTATCAAAATATAAATCTATTGCTGAAGATGTTCAAGAACGTCATAAAAAAGGACAGCCGGTTTTAATTGGTACTGTTGCAATTGAAACATCAGAAATATTGAGTCATATTTTAACGTCAAAAGGCGTTCCTCATGAAGTGTTAAATGCTAAACAGCATTTGAGAGAAGCAGATATTGTTGAACATGCTGGTAAGCCTGGACAAATAACAATCGCGACAAATATGGCTGGACGTGGTACCGATATTAAATTAACTGCAACATCAAAAGATGCGGGTGGTCTTTATATTTTAGGAACCGAACGACACGAGAGTAGGCGTATTGATAATCAGTTGCGTGGTCGTGCTGGTCGTCAGGGTGATCCTGGTGAATCACGTTTTTATATTTCACTTGAAGATGAATTAATTAAAAATTTTGCAGGAGATACGCTTAAAAATAATATGCAGCGATTTGGTATGCAAGATGATGAAGTTATTGAATCAAAGTATGTTTCTAAGATCATTGAACGTTCACAAGAAAAAGTTGAAAAACGAAACTTTGAAATTCGTAAACATCTAATTGAATATGATGATGTGCTTAATCAGCAACGAACAGTTGTTTATACCTATCGTCGAGCAGCTCTTGAAGGTGAAAATGATATCTATGGTCTTGTTCGTGATTTAATTACCAAAGCAGCACAAACTATTGTTCATCGTGTTTGTCCTGTTCGTAAAATGAATTCTGAACAGGCAGATAAAATGTATCAGATGGTTGCGCAGTTGACTGGTCTTACATCAGATGACCTTGTAAAGCAGGGTTTAAATGAAAAAAATAGTGATGAATTTAAAAAAGATTTAGTTAATCTTTTACTTTCTCGTTACCAATTGTACAGAAAGCAACAACAAGACGAAGTTATTCAAGAAGCAGAAAAATGGCTTATTTTAGAAACAATAGATCAAGCGTGGAAACAGCATATGGTTAACCTTGATCATCTAAAAGAAGGTATTGGTCTTCGTGGTTGGGGACAAAAAAATCCACTTATTGAATATAAACGTGAATCATTTGCAATGTTTCAGGATATGATGGAGCATGTCAGATTTGATATTGTTCATCATATTTTCCACTTAAACCTAGAACGATTCGATTCTCAAGGAATAGAAGAAAAACGTGAGCGTGAACTTGATGAATTAAATATGTCTGCTGGCGCAACAGATGAAGGTGCCGTAGAGCAGCGTATATCAGATAAAATAGGTCGCAATGACCCGTGTCCGTGTGGATCTGAAAAAAAATATAAAAAATGTTGTGGAAAAGGAAAATAAAATTCTTTTTTTATAAAATGTAAAAGAAGCTCCGATAAAATTCGGAGCTTCTTTTTTTTGTAGAAATTTTTGATTTTTTAGGATTATTTTTTTTCTGGTGATGGTGGCGCAGGTGCAAATAACATTGGAGTCCCATCATCTGACTGGCAATCAAGTTTTTTATTGTTTTTTAGTGCGGTGCGATACTGACAATATAATTTTATTTTTTCATCGTAAGCATTTTCTATATTTTCCCAAATTTTTTCTAGTTTTGCCTTTTGTTTTTTTGATGTGTCTTTTTTTATTGTGTTATGCAGTTTTTTAGCATCAAGATATTTTTTATTGAGGTTTTTAATTAATTGATTAATATCATCCGTATTTTTTGGACATAAAGCATCGTACCACATAAGGGTGCTTTTGAGTTTAAGTTTGCTTATCATGTCTGGTATTGATGGTTCTGCATTTTTGGTTGAATATACAAAAATAATACTTGCAAAAGCTGCGATGATAAATATTTTTTTCATTACATTATTCCTTTTTTTTTCGAAAGTATGATCTTACAAGAAAAAAGTAACATGTTATTATTTATTGTTTCAATGATTTTAAAAATATTTTTAAAGCAAAAAAAAGGCGGAGAAAACAGGTTAAAAAATAACCTAATTTCTCCGCTAGTTTGAAATCTTTTGGTTCAAAGCTAGATATCACAAGATATCTTACTTTACAGCAATACAATCATCACTGACTGTAGCTTAACCAATAGATTTCAAATTTTTTATTAATGTAGAAATTATTCTGTTTGCCCTTCTACATTGCCTTCTAAATCTTTAATTACTTGTTGTTCAGCTTCTTCCAGTTTTTTAAGTTCTTCTTCTGTTAATTTAGCTTCATCTACTGTTGGTCGAGTGTATTCCATTGTTGCTGGTGCTTCTTTAACTTTTTTAGTGAAAAATTTAGCAACAAGACCGACTGAAGAAACAATAACAAATAAAGCAAAAAGCCCTATAAATAAACTATTTTTTTTATTCATGCTTTTTCTCCTTTTTAATTTTTATATTCTTTTGTATAGCTCCCTAGCCCTACATACACAAGATTAGTCTTTTTTTGTTTCTAATTGCAATATTTTATCTATATTTGTTTTACATTAGGCTTCTGGAGCTGCAATTAAAAGTTCAGAAGGTTGTTATTTTCTTGCTAAAAAATATTTTTTTGCGGTTTGAATGATCGTTTTTAGGTCGGAATACTCTGGTTTCCAGTCTAAAATGGAAAAAGCTTTTGATGGATCAGCTACTAAAATTGCTGGATCGCCAGCTCTTTTTGGGCTTAAAATTTTTTTTATGCTGCAATTGCAGGCCTTTTCAACCTCTTTTACCATTTGTATAACAGAAATACCTTGTCCTGTTCCAAGGTTAAAGCAATCTGAAGGGTTATTATTATTAAGATGTTCAAGAGCTTTGTGGTGTGCATTTGCAAGGTCCCAGACATGTAAATAGTCTCTGATACAACTTCCATCTTTTGTTTCATAATCATCACCAAAGATATAAAATCGTTTTTTTTCGTAAGCGGCATGTAAAATAAGTGGGATAAGGTGAGTTTCTGGGTGGTGTTGCTCTCCAAGGTTATAGTCTGGCATTGCACCAGCAGCATTAAAGTAGCGAAGTGCAACAAATTCAAGTCCATATGCCTGTTGAAAATCGTTGAGTGCCATTTCTATGATGAGTTTATTGTTTCCATAGGGGTTGATTGGGTTTTTGGGATGATTTTCAACAAGAGGAAGGTATTGTGGATTGCCGTATACAGCGCAACTAGAAGAAAAAATAATTTTTTTAATATTGTGTTCAGTCATGGTCTCAAGAAGTTGTAATGTTTTTATCACATTGTTGTTATAAAATGATTTTGGATTTCTTACAGATTCGCCAACTTCAATAAGTGCAGCAAAATGCAAAACAGCATGAATATTATTATTTTTAAAAATATCGGCAAGTATTTTTTGATCAGAAAAATCATGGTTTAAAACAATAATAGAATTGTCCGGCTCTAGGCTGTTTTTAAAATAACGCTTTCCTGCTTTAAATTTTTTAACAACAAATGGAGTTGGTAATTTTTGATTGTGACAAAAAGTATCAATAGCAAGAATGTTATATCCTTGTAGGTGTAAAAAAAGGGCGGTATGGGACCCAATATAGCCAGCACCACCGGTAATAAGTACAGTTGGTTTTTTGTTTATTTGTAACATTAAAGGTTCCTTTTTTTGCAGAAAAAATTTTTCATCACATGCTACCGTATAAAAAAAATAATTCCTACTAACTAACCTCTTGCATTTTTTTTTATGATTTTTATAAAGTCTTTACAGTTGTAAATATATTTTTTGAAAAAAAATAATTATAAAAAAGGAGTTTTGATGAAATATTTTAAATATATCTGTGCTTGCATAGGTATCTTAACGGCACATTCTTTTTTTGCTTTTACGAATGGAAAATCAGCATTTGTTCAACGCGGACAAGAAACAGATCTTGTAAGAAGGTTTGAAAATAATAGTATGCAAAAGGTTGATGAGTATAGTTGTTATACTTTTCGGTTAATTCCAGAATATATGCGTTCGTTTCGTTCATGTAGAATAGCAAAACATTTTTTTGGATCAAATACTCTTGGTTTTTCTGGCAGTAGAGTAGAAAATAGATGCTCAAAAAATATTTTGGCAGATTATTTTGGATTACCTTCAGATTTTATAAGTAGAGTTTATTTTAAGCCTAAGATACAAGACTTTGTGCTTGATGGTGGTATTCGTTTGAATATGGATTTTATTACCCAAGGCTTATATGTACAGTTTTGGACGCCGCTTGTGCACACTCGTTGGGATATGTGCATGAGTGAAAATGTTTCAGTTCCTGGTAGTAACTTTCACCCTGCTGGCTATTTATCCGGTGACAATATACGACTAGAAAGAAATCAGTTACCCAAAGATGTAAAATCAGTATTTGCAGGTGGAACAACTTTTGGTGATATGCAAGATCCATTACGGTACGGAAAAATTGGATGCAAACAAAAAAGAACCGCCATTGCAAATGTAAAAGCACAGTTCGGTTGGGACTTTACAAAAAAAGATGATTACCAGTTTGGTGGTTATGCCGTTGTTGTTGCGCCTACAGGCAATAAAAGAACAGCCCAATATTTATTCGAGCCAATTATTGGTAACGATAATCATTGGGAATTAGGAATTGGTTTAAATGGTCGTTGGGATTGTTGGAAAAATAAAGAAGAAACAAAAAGTGTAAGTTTATTTGGGGAAGCTCAAGTATCACATATGTTTGCTAGTTGGCAAAAAAGATCATACGACTTTAAAACAAATGGTCGTGGCAGCAGATACATGCTTATTACAAAATTAGATGCTTTGCGTGATAACATTTTGGAAGTACCTGCAGGAACCGTTCCTGAATTGCAATACACTGGTCATTTATTCCATGCGATTAATAAAACAACCTTAGATAGTAAAATAAAAGTTGGTGTGCAAGCAGATATTATGCTTGGTCTTACGTATGCAACTGACGCGTGGTCATTTGATTTTGGTTATAATTTCTGGGCGCGTAGTGCAGAAAAACTTTCTTGTCGTCAAAAATTTCAAGATGGTATGTTTGCAGCAAAAGGAGATGCACAATTGTATGGATATTTTGCATCTGGAGGAAAGCAAGTTGGTGTTGCGCTTAATGGAACTAATAGTAACGCTACAGTGCGTGCCGGGAATGGAAATACTGATTTTACCAATAGCAATGTTGATAACGCTGTTATTGCACGAGAAACTGCTACTCCAAGTAACTTAACCGCTCCAACAGCACTAGATGCTATTGATCTTTCTGGTATTTCTCCGCAACCTGTTAACGGCTCATCTGAGCCGGTTTTACTTTCTGATAGTGATATTGATTTTTGTTCAGCATTACAATCTCGCGCAATATCAAACAGTTTTTTTATTCGTTCATTTTATGATTGGAAAGAGAAAGAAGAATGGACTCCACATGTTGGTTTTGGTTTAAAAGTTGAATTTGGGAATAAATGTTCTGCTATATCTCAATTTGGTGTGTGGCTAGAGCTTGGTTGTTCTTGTTAAAAATTATAAAAAGGAATTTTTGTGAAAAAACTTTTATGGTTACTCAGTTTTGTATGTTTTTGGACAAATATACAGGCACAAGATTTTACGTTTACTAAGAAGAATGTATGTACTATGGAAGTACCAGCTTTTGAGGCTCAACTTATTTATTTAAAAAGAAATAATTTTTCTGTTTTTTATGAAAGTCCTAAAACAAAAGAGTGTGCACAAAAATTATTAAAAGATTTTGTACAACAGTTTGGAAGGGGTGCCTTTAAGCGAGCAGGTTGGACTGCATCAGAATTAGGGTTAACGTTGCCGCCAGAAGATATTACAGCCAGTGAGTTTGCAAAGAAACTTGGTTATAAAAGTTCTGATGCCTTAGAAGCGGTTGTAAAAAAAATAAAATCAAATGTTGATGTAAGTGGATCTGGTAAGTTGGCGCAACTTTTAAAAGATTTGGGTATTGCGCAAGACGATCTTGAAAAGATGATTGATATCTACAAAGAACTTGGGCAAGACAGTGATGGTTTTATTGATATTATTACAAGATTTAGAGAAGGAAAATTAACAGAGAATCCTGAAGATTTTGTTCTTGGAGAAGAAGAAGAAGACGATGATGAAGATGATGATGGGGATGTTCCACCACCTCCTGGTGATGATGATGATGATATTCCGCCGCCTCCTGGTTTTGATGAGCCAGTAAAAAAGAAGGTAAAAAGAGAAGACCAGGAAGATTGGGGAAAAATATTTGAAATTATAGTAGAAGTAAAAAAAGCAGTAAAAAAAATCATTGTGCAACAAAGAAAAACAGCAGAAGAAGTAAAAAATGATAAAAATGCGCAAAAAGCATCTGATGAATTTTTAATTGATCAACTAATGCATTATGGGACGATTGTTGAGCCAGGAAAAGGCATTTACCCGTATTTTTTAAGATTAAAACAGGATTTTGATGATGCACTTAAAAATAATAATAATTTTGTTCATTTAGATGAATATAAAAAATTATTTGATGGGCAAAAAGATTCAATTTTTTATAAATTTCTTGAAGAAAATATAACATTAGAAAAGATGGAAGAATTACATAAAGGCCTAAGCAAAGATGGTGGAGGAGATCTTTTAAATAAAAAGTTTATTCCAATGTTTGAAAAACTTTTTTTTGATAAAAATATTTTGCAGAAGAAAAAAGAATATTTTATAACGTTACTTGTTAATTTTATTGTAAGTATTAGAAAAACAAAATCTGGCGATAGAATTAATTCAGATGTTGTTGCTTTTAATGCAATTGAATTAGCTTTAAAGCAAAAAAATGAAAAGGTAATGGAAGATCTTGCAAAAAGAATTGATATTCTAAGAGCTAATCCTAAATTTTTAAAATATGATGGCCTTATTGGGCAAGAAGCTATGAACAAAATGAATATGCAAAAGAGTAAGATGGATCAATCATATTTTATTCCATTACTTTTAAGTTTAAGACTTTATGAAGGTGCTTCAATTCAACCAAAAGCACAAGAATTTAAAAGTTTTGGTACTTTTATTCAAAAGCTAAATAAACAGCTTTTTTTTGATCCGGAAGAGTTAACTTTTAGTTTGAAATTAGATGAATCTTTAAACAAGAAGTTAAAAAAGGTTGTAAATATTAAAAAGGAAAGTTTAGTTGGAGTATTTGATCTTTTTACTGTTGTTACAAAAAAAATTAAAAATATAAAAAATAAAATAGAGTTAATAATATTTTTAGGAGCGTTGCCAGAAAAAAAGATTGATACTGATACTCGTGATTCTTTAGTAGAAGAATTAAAAAAAGATAAAAAAAATATTAAGATTGATTTTTTAGTGTCAAAAATGAACGCTTTTGTGGGCAAAGAAATTAAAATTAAAGATCTTTTGCTAAGACTTATAGAAAAAGAAGAGACATTATCAGAAAAAATAGATGGTGTTTTGGCTTCAGTAAAAACAAATAAAAATATTGATTTATATAGTGAATTAAAAAAAATACCTGAAATTAAGGAAATGGTAGAATTAATTTTTAGATATCCTTATAGAAATCCATTTACAGTAAGGGACTTTTTAAAAAGAAATGATGTTCTTGGAGCTAATAATGTTGCAAAATATGGAGACTCATTTTTTGTAAGAAAAATAAAGCCTTATGGCCTTTTGATAAAAGTATTGATTGATATTTTAAAGCTTACTGATAGAAAGAAATATCCTAATAAATATATTATCGTAAAAGAAGTTTTGAAGGGATTGAGTTCTGTAGGTCTTCCGAATGTTTTGTATGATTTATTTACTACAGCAGAGATTGATCTTATTGGTTTAAGTGAGAGTTTGAAAACTCTTTATTTTCAAAATGATTTGTTTAAAGAATTTCAAAGAGATTTTGATAATAAAACAGTTGAAAATACAATTAAATCATTTAATAATTTTATAGCAGATGCAAATATGGATGTAGAAAAAACTCCAATGTATCATTTTGCTTTGATTGTATTGCGTAACTTATTTCAAGATGCTTTATTAATGGAAGTTTTTGAAGAAATACAAGAGTTAAATAAGGGTGAAAATAAAATAGGCATTAAAAATAAGGTTATTATCGCTGGATTGGAAATACCAGAACAAGATAAAACTTCAAGAAAAAAAAGAATTTTATACAAAAGGATTTTTGCCGCGATTAAGGGAAAATTCAGTCTAGTTATAAAGATTCTTAACAAAGATATAATTGAATTTTCGAAAGTAAATATTGAAGAAATAGAAAAATCTTTTGAGACGGCAAAAAAAACCATTATAGAAAAAATAAAGGCAATTGAAGCTCTGCAAAAAAATACTCAAGAGCAAGATAAGTTTGTCAAAGTTATTAAAGATTTTTTTGATAAATCGATGAAAAAGGTTATATCTGTTCATCAAAATGTTATTAATTATATAAAAGAACAAAAAGAGTTTACCGAGGTTTATAATGAGATTATTCATCTAAACCATGGTTTTGGAGTTTTGAGTGAAACGCTTGGTTTTGCAAGGAATTCATATATTATCAAAACATTGAAACCTGAAGGAAAAAAAGAAGCTAAAAAAGCAGAACAGGCTTTGAGTAATCAAGCGTATAAAAAACTTACAGGTTTACTTTCTAGCTTTATAATATTTCTTGGAACTAAAGTTGATTCATTTCCGGCAAAAACAAAAATAGAAGAAAATATAGAAAAGATAAAAGAAACTATAGAAAAAAATATAAACACAATAAAAATAGAAGATGTTTTACCAACACATCTCGTTCAAGATACTGTGGCGAAAGAAAAGTTTAAACATAATGTGAGGCGTAGAGTTGTTCTTGTTCATCGGTATTTAGATGGCCTAGTTGAAAAAATAGAAAAAATAAGAGTTAAAAAAGCAAAACCATCAAGACCAACTAAAAAAGCAAAAATTGTAAATCCATAAAAAAATTTAATAACAATTGTTATTAACAAAAAAAGAGCCGCGAGGGAAATATTTCCTCGTGGCTCTTTTTTGGTGTATGCAGATTTTTATTGAATAAATTCAAACGATAGGAGCAATTCTGCCGCAATATCAATAGCTTCCTGTTTAAGTGCTTCTTTTTGGTTTTTTAATTTCTTATCAGAAACAGATTCAAAAGAATCAGCTATATCATCAAAAAGGTTTTGTATTTGTTCTTCATTAGTGGCGTTTATGAGTTTTTCAATGCTTTCTTTAGCTTCTGTGAGTTTTTTTGGTTGATCCTTTTCTGGAACGATTTCTGCTAAAACATCTTCTTTAGCTTCATCAAACATTGTTACCGCTTTATCAAGATACGGTTTGAGTTTTCTTTTTTCTTCTTTCCTTTGGTCTCTTGTTTTTTCCTCTTTTTCTTTTTTTTCTTGTTTTTTAATATCTTCAGAACTTAAAGGAAAGACAGGAGTCAAAGTTTGAAATAAAAATTCTTTTTCTTCAATTGTTGGATAATTTACTTCTTCTTCTTTTTCTTCTGGAATATATATTCCTTCAAGTGAAGGAAAATCAGATAGAGGTGAAAATTCTTCTTCTTCTTCTTCTTCTTCTTCAATTGGTGGAACATTTTCTTCCTC
>DAOVGZ010000083.1 GCA_030672115.1 bacterium
TCCAAAATTAACGCTAAATTTTTAATATCAGCAACTTCAATATTATCTTTCCATTTAGCACCCTGTAATACCTTTTTCATAGATATAATAAATTTATTTTTTTTCTCATCATAAACTTTTTTAAAAGCATCTTTTCTATAAAAATCTTTATCAATAGCACTACTCAAAATATTTGAGTATTCCAAACCTTGACGTGTTACTAAAATTAGTTCGTTATCAAATTTTAAAAAATACTTTGTATCTTTATCTTGATACTTTATCTTTTCCTTTTTATCCATAGCCCCTAAAAATGAACTACTTATCAGAAAGACAAACACTAAGAAACCTTTTTTATTCACCATTTTCTTCCTTTTTTGCTCAAAACATATACTCAATTAAAAACTTTTACTAAAAAATCAATATATATTTTTAAAATAACAAAACCATAGAGCCTTTTTCAATGAAAATTTCTATTTGCAACATTGTTTGCCCTCACCAACGCCTTTTGGATTAGAATTCGTATAAAAAAGTGCATAAAAAAAGGCTGCTGGACGTATAACCCAGCAGCCTTTTTTTAAAATATAATTAATTAAATCTCTCTTAAAAATCAAGAGAAAGAACAATCCCAAAAGCATTTACTTGCGCAGAATAGCGACCATTGAATGGAACACGTACAAATGCCGAAACATATGGATGAACCGATGAGTCTTGCATATTATCTTTAAAGTCATACATAAAACCAAAGAAGAAATTATGCATTGTCCATTCTTCTAAGACTTTTGAAGTGTTTGCAATTTCTTCTGAGTAAGCATGATCAAACAAGGCAAGCGTATCATCCCCATGACGGAAGAATTCATATCCTACTTTGCAAGCTAAACCACCTAAAAAATTGTCTGCCTGACCATAAAGACTAAATCTCTGTGAAAGACCAAACTCTTTATGAGTTTCTGTTTTTGCGAGTAAAAGTAATTCCGTTTGCTCTTTTTGTGTCTTAATTCGACGACATCTATTGTTTCCAAAAACATGTTTTAATTCAACATCAAACCCTGTTTTTAAATATTTTCCAAGCGTAACATCCAATCCACCACCAAAAATAAGTCCAGTACCGCCATCATTACCAAATGGTAGTGCAAAAATTTTATCTTCATCACGTTTTTTACCGGTTGGAATTTCTATCCCTGCGCGTGCATTAACCCGAACATTTTTTAAAAATGGCTTTGTTTGAGCAAAATCTTGTAACCATTCAAGTAAAACAGAAACATCCCCAATCCCTGAACGCTTCCAAGAACCAAGATCTAAACCTCCAAGATCGAAAACATTTTTAAAAAAATCATTCGTAAGATATGTCTTTGTACGAGCATCACTCGCTGTTATATCTTTTGTTTGCTCTTGCCAGCAAACATTTTTTAGACGCATAAAATACAAAGGCACATGCGTTACAATAGAAAGGTGCTCTGGCAGACTCCACCGAGCAGAAAAAGCAAGACCATGTGCAGACAAATCTCCATCAACCAAAAAATGCCCACGAACACCATCATCATTAGCGTCAATACGAATACGCGTTTGGCCTATATCACTTTCTACAGGAAATCCCTCAAGCATTTTTAAAGCATTTTGATCATCATTCCAAATTCTTAAAATATTTACCTGACAACCATCGTCATTAAACCCTTTTGCACAAGAAAAACTGCCTTGTCCAAAAACAAAAAGTTGCATTCTATAATCATCCAGATGTTCTGCTCGTGCAAAAAAATTATATGGCCGAGTTATATTCATAGAAAAAGAACTACTGCATGTAAAAATCAATAAAGCAGCAAACAATCGATTGGTATATTTTTTATGTATCACAATAAAACCTTTTTATTTTTTGTATATTCAAAACTTACTCATTAACCTGCAAACCAGAATCTGTTGCAATAAAAATATCGCCAGAAGAACTACTACGAACTACAGCAGTAATATCTGACGCTTGATTCAATTCTAACGGAATTTTTACATTTTTTACTGAAGCCAACCGGATACCAGAGTGCAACCTTGATCCAATTAATCCCACTGCTGGATCAGTAATAATATCTCTATCTTGAGAAGAAAAAACAAATGCACCATCGCTCAAAAAACAATTTTTAAAGATTCCGTAATTTGCAAAATATGCCAAAGAAAGCTCTCCATCTCTTTTTATAAAACCATCGGGTAACGCTTGTATTGTTTCATCATTAACCGAAGATCCAGAAGTATCTTGAACTACAAAACGACTTATTTTCCCTTTGTTTTTTCCAATATATGCATTTAAAATTTCTAGATTTCCACCATATTGTAAATCTTGCGGGAATCCTTGCTGCGTTATTGCAAATAACTTTTGTACTGATGAAGTAACTTTTGGTTGTTCTATTTTTTTCCATGCCATATTAAGTGGAGATGATGAAATATCTTTTGAATTATCAGTTCTGTATACACCAGAACTTGTTGCTAAAATCGCAAGCTTGCCCGAAACTACCAGATCTGTAAATGTTGTTATTTTTTTCCATGGACCATTTTGAATATCTGCAACAGTTATTGCAGGCAATGCTGCATCAGTTAAATCAATTCTATCTAATTTTGCATCGGTAAGAACATACAAAAAACCACTATCTGCAACAAGTTTTTTAACAAATGAATAATCACCTATTTTTTTAAAAGCCATTCCATTAACAAGACCCTCAAAGCCTATTTTTAAGTCTCCTGCAATACCAACATTATTATTTCCAACCAAAACAGCAAGGCCACCTGGTCCACCAACAAATATTCGCGTTGAAGGTGTATCTACTTCTTTGGCAAGTTCAACACACTCAATAGAGCCAATATCATCTAGCGTGCCTCCACTAATAATAACAACACGCGTTTCATTATCGGCTACAAATGTTTGAGTTACAGTTCCATTTTCAAAAGACACAGTCTTTTCGGAAAAATTTCCTTTATTAACAAGTTCATTTCGTTCTGTTTCTATCAATGCAATTTTTTTTGAACCTGTTGCAATCATAAATGCAGCTTCTAAATCTGTTCCAGGATATAATCTTGAAAAATCAAACAATCCGTGAAGTCCACCAACCTCTTGCAGGAACTGTTCTATCAATAGATTTGTTAAATCACCAAGGCCGTCTTGATCACCGGTGCCCCA
>DAOVGZ010000030.1 GCA_030672115.1 bacterium
AATGCTATGGATGAATTAAGTCTAAAGTGGGGAAAAAAACATAAAGAATACAAGTACCCTATACTAGTAGGCTGGACCATTTATAAAATACAAAAAATGGGAACTAAAATTCAGCCTGAAATTGGATTCTGCCCAAATCTTCTTGATAGTAGTACGAAAGAAATTTTTGTTACAAATATAAAAAAGTTTTCCGATGCCAAAAACAGAATCGCCAGTAAAACGAGAATAAGTCAGATTATATTTTATAACTTTTTTGACTTTAGAAAAACAAAGCAATATTTCGCAAAGTACTTCGGAGATAAAAAACCAAAGATAGGGAAAAAAACTGCGTGCGAACTTGCCTTAAGAGAACTCAAAAAAGAATATAATAACGAAAAGACTCTATTAGAAAAACAAAATCAGAAAGACAAAAAATTAACACAAAATGAAATTAATGAAGTAACTCAATTCTTTAAAGAATTAGTCGAAAAAGAAAATGAATTACTCAAAGAAGAAAAAGAAAATGAATTACTCAAAGAAGAAAAAGAAATTGAAATTATTAAAAAAGAAAATGAAAAACTTAACAAAACAATAACAGTACTTAAACAAACAATAAGAACTGCTATAAAAGAAAATGCTAAACTTAAAATTGAAATTAAAAAATTAAAGTCTTTAGTTAATAACAAATAATTAAATAAGCATGTAATAAAAAGAAGGGGCTCTTTATCAGAGCCCCTTCTTTTTACACCTATCTTGAAATTCTTTTCAAAAAAACCTATTGCGCTATACTTTTTAAATATAAAAAACTGAAAGCAAGCTTAAACCAATTATAGAATCAATAATAGAAAAGTTAAATTAACACCAATGAAACCTAAAAAAACTAACCCTAAAAGGAAAAAACTATTATGAAAAAGAAATTAATTTTAACTACCATTATTTCACTGTTTGCCCTTGGCTCGTTGCAAATGAATGCTATGGATGAATTAAGTCTAAAGTGGAAAAAAGAATATAAAGGATACTATTATCCTATACTAACAAGCTGGTATATCTATAAAATACAAAAAATAATGTCCACGAATCACCCCAAACTTGGGGTATGTAAAGAAATAATCCCCCTTTTCAACACTAATTTCGACATAGGAAATCGTTTGAAAAGAATTGAAAGTTTTTCCTATAAAGAAAAAAAGAAATGGCAAAAAGAAAGATATATAGACACATATAACAATCATTTCGCTTCAAGAAAAATGGCCCCAATTAAAGGCAAAACTAAATGCGCAATTTCCCTAAGAAAACTCAAAAAAGAATTAGACAAAGAAGTAACAGAATTAATAAAGAAAAAAACTGATAAAAAATTAACACCAAAAGAAATTGCAGAAGTCGATCAATTTCAAAAAAAACAAGCAAAATCATTAGTCCCAATATATACTGAAAAAATCCAAAAATTAACAGGCTTCAAAGGCGAACAAAACCTCCAAAAACTTAAAAAAATACTTATTAACTTCAAAAAAGAAGCTAAGGAAAAACTTAAAAAAGAAAATGCAGAACTTAAAAAAAGACATAAACTATTCTTAGGCTTAGTCTCCGGCTATTCAGAAGAAAAAGAATAAGAACTAATATAAACAAAATAAAAAACTTAAAATTGAAATTAACAGCAATGGAACCGCAAAAAAACTAACCCCCAAAAGGAAAAAACTATTATGAAAAAGAAATTAATTTTAACTACCATGCTTTCACTGCTCGCCTTTGGCTCGTTGCAAATGAATGCGATGCTTACTCTTGAAACGTTGAAAACGAATACGATAAATAAAATTGGAAAAGTAATTGGCTCTATGAATCTCAAAGATTTAGAAGGAAAAGGAATTAGATTTTATGGACATCGTTATAAAAAAATTAAGGCTACAGAAGCATTGTTTATAAATAATTTTAATCAGGCATACTCTGGTAGAGCTTTTTCCACTGAGGAAGAGGAAGATTCTTTTTTAGAAAATAAAACCCAATATGCAGGAGAAAGCGGTCGGCACGAATGCCTTCCTAAAAATGAACTTGGTACAGAATTGCAAAAAATCAAAGAAGAGTATTTATCTAAAAAAGAAAAAATAAATCAATACCTCGTCAAAAAAAAAGGGAAAATACATTTCTTCTCCTTCTCAGAAGAAGAATAAAAAATATCTCAATTCTTCTTGGCGAAACAAACCTTAAAAAGATTAAAAAAATACTCATTTAAATTCGGAAAAAATTAGAATCCACGAATAATGAACTTAAAAAAGAAAGCAGAACACTATTATGACTAAAAAACTAATTTTAACTATCGTTATTTCACTGCTTACTCTTAAAACGTTGCAAACAAATGCTATGAAGATCCATGAATGGAGTGCCGTAAATAACCAAAAATGGATCACCATGATTGGAAAAACTATAATAAAATTTAATAAAAAAAATAATATAGAACCATATTTCCTATGCAAAGAATTAGCAAGCCCAATTGTTTTATCGCTTTCTTCATCGGATCAAGTAAATAGCGCAAATTTTCACCATCAAAACATATTTAATATGTATATTAAAAAGCCGATAAATTTTGCAATGAACTTAAGTTTAAAATTATCAGAATCACCAAGATTATCAAAGTTTCCGGACACACCTTGTTGCAAAAAATTACAAAAAATTAAAGATAAATTTGATTTTACAGACTGTGTTTTTCAAATCAAAAATTTAACAAATCTCAAAGGTAAAAAAAACCTCAAAGAACTTAAAAATATACTTCTTGAGTACAAAAATAAAACTACGAGCAAACTTGAATTAAACACAGAGCTTAAAAAAGAAAACAAAACACTTTATGCAAAAAATACTATTTTTAAAAAAACAATAGAAACTATTGTAAAAGAAAATAAAAAATTAAAACTTTTACTCAATAAAAAAAATAATTAAATAACCATGTAATAAAAAGAAGGGGTCGTTACCGGACCCCCTTCTTTTTATTACATATATCCTAAGTTCTTTTCAAAAAAAACTATTGCGCTATACTTTCTTTTATGAAAATTCAACGTCTGCATTCAACATTTTCAAACGCAATTGGCTGGAATGCTTTTTTATTTATCATTCAAAAAACTCTATTCATTTCTCTTTCCCTTTTATTGTATAAAAACTTAACAACACGCGATTTTTCTTTATGGGCAAACATTAACAGTATAATTTTTTTACTGCTGTTGTGGCTTGATTTTGGTTTTCGTAAATCATTACCACGTTTTGCGCCAGAATTTGCAAAAAATAGTTTTTCTATGCGCAAATTTATTCAAGCTATATTTTTATTTCAAGGTGGAATTTTGTTAATAGCAATGCCACTTTTTTACTTTTTGGCGCCAAAATTTGCACAAAGTATTGGACTGGGACAATCGATCAAAGTTTTATATTTAGGATCAATTCTTTTTTTTGTAGAAGGACTGGTTGCAATTGTACGCCTTGTATTTCATTCTTATTTTTGGCAAAAACAGTTCAATCTTGTCGCTTCAGCAGCTCTTACCATTCAAATGGGTATTAACCTTGTATTAATCTCTTTTTTACAAAAAAACTCATCGATGCTCGTACAATCAATTTTTTTAGTCAAAATAATTATTGGCACAATAATCTTTCTTATTAGTTTATGGAATCTTAAAAAGTTGTACGAAAAAAAACTAAAACAAATTAAAAATGAATCTGTAACTGTAAAAAAAAGCGATTTCATCAAACATTCTGGGCTTATGTGGGTCAATAACAGCATAAAAAGTTTAACTGAAAGAAATTTTCTGGTTCCATTGTTTACTTATACTTTTGGACCTGCAACTGCAAATCTTTTTAAAATTGCTAATGATGGAGCGTTATTTTTTCAACGAATTGTCATTAAAACGATTGGAACGACTGATACCTCGTTATTAGCTCATATCGAAGCAAAATCAGCCAAAAACGAAGACTTTTCAAATGGCTTTAACGTTATTATAAGAAAAACCACAAGTTTCTGTATTCCCATTGTGGTAATTGCTTTTATATTCGCACCAAAATTTTTGGGCCTTTTTTACCAACCGCAAGCCAGCAAACTTTTTTTTATTTTACTTATTGGCTACCTAGCACATGCTCTTCTTTCACCTTATGAGCGAGTTTTAGAGGTAAAACGGGACTACACCACCCTTTTGCTTGCTTATATTCCTTATGTTTTTTTAATTTTTTCTTTTTTATGGTTTAACTTGCTTACGTGTATTGGTCTTACATGGTCAATAATTACTATCCAAACCGTTCGATTGGTAAGTGTTTTAATATCTCTTTTATGCACTATCAAACGATATAAGCTTCCTTTTCCCTATAAATTTGCTCTATCCCTTTTTGGAATAACCCTCGTCTCGTGCTTATTAATTTTTACAGCAATAAAATTAATCTAAAAAGAAAAAAAGGGGCTTGGACAGCCATTTTCCTTCGTTTTAACCCCCTGTTAAGACCCACCGAATAAACATCATGGAAAAGGAAAATGGCTGTCCAAGCCCCCTATTTACTTAACTACAAAAAACACTGCTTAGATGCTTCTACAAAAAAAGTATCTAAGTCGACTGAGGCGTTATGCGACAAAGCGGAGCTATCAATTTTAGATTAATCAATAAAAAATTTGAGTCTAACCACTAAGATTTCTTTAGTCGTCCGTTGACAAGTCAAACCGAGCCCTTATACTGAACTATAGGAATAAAGCAAAGTTCATAATTTTTAAAATGATAGTAGAAGTTAACAGACAAAACAAACAAAAGGAATATAACTATGTCAAAAATCATAGGAATCGATCTTGGAACAACTAATTCAGTTGTTGCCTTTATGGAAGGTGGAAGCACAAAAGTTATACCAAATAAAGAAGGTGCAAACACAACCCCTTCTATGGTTGCTTTCACAAAAGACGGCAAACGTCTTGTTGGCGTTCTTGCCAAGCGTCAAGCAGTTACGAACCCAGAAAACACTATTTCTTCAGCAAAACGATTTATCGGTCGCAAATATGACGATATGGTAGAAGAATTCAAACATCTTCCTTATAACGTTATAAAAAAAGACAATGGTGATATCGCTATTGCCGTAAATGGCAAAAATCTTTCTCCAGAAGAAATTTCAGCTGCAATCTTAAGTCAACTTAAACAAACTGCTGAAGATTACTTAGGTCAAAAAGTTGCGGGCGCTGTTATTACCGTCCCTGCCTACTTTAATGATGCACAACGTCAAGCAACTAAAAATGCAGGTAAAATTGCAGGTTTAGATGTAAAACGTATTATCAACGAACCAACAGCAGCAGCACTTGCTTATGGATCTGACAAAAAAAATAGCGGAACCATTGCAGTATTTGACTTTGGTGGTGGAACATTTGATATTTCTATCTTGGAAATTGGCGACGGTGTAACACAAGTAAAATCAACCAATGGTGACACACACTTAGGTGGTGACGACGTTGATAAACGCATTATCCATTTTCTTGCAGAAGAATTTAAAAAAGAGCAAGGTGTTGATCTTGTCAAAGATAACATGGCGCTTCAAAGACTTAAAGAAGCTGCAGAAAAAGCTAAAATTGAACTTTCAACCCTACATGAAACTGATATAAATCTTCCTTATATTACTGCAGATGCATCAGGCCCTAAACATTTGAATATGAAACTTTCTCGCGCAAAATTAGAAGCTTTGTGTGGTGATATTTTTGAACGTTTACTCGAACCTTGCAAAAAAGCGATGGCAGATGCAAATCTTACAAAAAACGATATCGACGAAGTTATTTTAGTTGGTGGCTCAACCCGTATTCCAAAAGTACAAGAACTTCTCAAAGATTTTTTTGGTAAAGATCCAAACAAATCAGTAAACCCTGATGAAGTAGTTGCTTCTGGCGCTGCAATTCAAGGTGGTGTTCTTGCTGGTGATGTAACAGACGTACTTTTACTTGATGTTACTCCCCTTTCACTTGGTATCGAAACCTACGGTGGCGTTATGACCAAGATGATTGAACGCAACAAAGCTATTCCAACCGAAAAATCACAAGTCTATTCAACTGCTGCAGATAATCAAACAGCTGTTGATATTATTGTTTTCCAAGGTGAACGTGAATTTGCAAAAGATAACAAAATGCTTGGACAATTCCGTCTTGATGGTATTCCAACAGCACCACGTGGCGTTCCTCAAATTGAAGTTACCTTTAAGCTTGATGCTAACGGCATTGTAAATGTATCAGCAAAAGATAAAGCAACAGGCAAAGAACAAAACATTACCATTTCTAACAGCAGCGGACTTAGTGACGCTGAAGTTGAAAAAATGGTACAAGACGCAAAAATGCACGAAGCTGAAGATAAAAAAGCAAAAGAAACGATTGAAAAGAAAAATCGTCTTGATAGCACTATCTTCCAAGTAGAAAAATCTCTTAAAGAGCACAAAGAAAAGCTTCAAGAGCAAGACATTAAAAATGTCGAAACTGCTATTGAAAAAGCAAAAACGGCCCTTAAAGAGCAAGAAAACAATGCTGAAGAGCTTCAAAAAGCAACTGATGAATTGATGCAAGCTTCATCAAAAATTGGTGAAATCATCTACAAAGAACAACAAGAAAAAGCAGCCGCTGGCGCACAACAAGGTGAAAAGCAAGCTGATCAATCAACTCAAAACACATCACAAGACACACAAAAAGATGCTGAACAAGACCCTATCGATGTTGAGCCTCAGCAGTAAAAAATACTGAGAGTGGGGGGATTGAAGTGGACAAAAGGGCTCGGAGAAATCCGGGCCCTTTTTCTTAAAAAGTGCTATGTAAAGGGCTATCATTAGAGCACTTTACATAAAAACTTCCTTATGAAATACTGATTTATAGGGGATACTTATCTAGGTTATACATATTTGAAAGGTATTTTTGCCCAGAAAAATAAAAATGGACGGTTATTTTTTAAAAAAATGGAAGATCTTATGAAAAAAATTTTATTATCAGTGTTATTATTAAATTTATATAATTATCCCATCCAAGCAAGTTACCCTCTCGCACTTGAACCTATAACCAAAGCGCCTTTAGCAACTCGTGTTAAATTAAAAATGATAAATAAAGGTTTAAAAATCGCTCAACTTTTAAAATGTAACCCTTATTATATTTTTAGTGGCGACGATCCTTTTGAAAAATATCTATACTTTGAGGAGCGTTGTCAAATCCTATTTAAACCAAAACCATCCTTACACCTTGCATTTGGAACCCTTACCTCCTATTTGATCATGAAAAAATATTCAAACAAAAAAAAGTCTTTACTATATGGGCTACTAGTAACTTTCGGTTCAGTACTCACACTCAAAATAACAAAAAAAATTAGCAATTTTTTAGGTAAATACATCACCCGAAAAATTGCATCCTCAATAAAACCCAATGATATTAAATTTGTACCTGAAAAAAAAATTGCCCAATACAAAGCAAACAATAATTCATTTATAAAAAAAATCACCAAATATAATTCTTGCATCAAAAAAATTATTAGTAATAAAATTGCTATTTACTATTTGGGAAAAACAAATAAAAACACACAAAGTAAACAACATTTAAAACTTCATTATAATTTTGTAGATCAACCTACAGCACAAGACTTGTTTAATAAAAAAGAACTAAGAAACATGATTCATAAAATACACAAAAAAGAAGAAGAAGAACAAAACAAAGATCGATACACTTTTGTGCACGCACAAAAGTGGCATTGGCATTTTACAGCTGATCTGTTTAAAAAACTTTGGGAATTACAATACAACGAAATAATAAACGATTACCATTTTTTACGATTTGAAGCAAAAAATTCAAAAAATAAAAACTCTGAAAACCAAAAAAGAGTCAATGCTCTGAATGGCAATGACAATATAATTGATTACAACTGGAATACCCCCACAAGAGCTCACAGACTTTTCATGAATCATTCAATTTTTGGCAATGCTAATCGTACAGGCGGAAGCTCCTTATATTATTTTCGATCAAACTTTGATTATAGTAATAAAACTTTTTCAACCAAAAAACTATTCAAAGTTCTTAATTTTTCACAATATTATAAACAATACAAAGTAAAGCTTAAAAAGCTAAAAAAACTTCATGAAGAATCAAGCAAATATGGAAATATGCTTTTACTTTCATTTGATAAAAAACAACTTAAAAAATCCGTTATAGCTACAGATTTTCATGGTAACAGAATAACCCGAACGGTTAACAACACACAAACCTATAACACAAAAACAATTCTTGATGCTCTACGAAACGACCCTGAACAAGTTGAAAATTGTGATGAAATTATTTATTGCGCCATTTTAACCCAAGATCTTGTACTTGATCCAAAAAACGGACCTCGTATTTTTAGCTTCAATGTTACTGATAAAAAAAAGTTCAAAGCTTATGAACAACTCCGTGATGAAATTTTTACAGAACTTGCACAGGATATGGCCAACCCTAGTTTCATCCAAAATAAAAAAAGTTTTGATAATGACAATAAAGAAATAGTAGAACTTCTTCCGATATAAAAAATTAAATGCCTCAAAAACAAAATTTAAAAAAATGGAAAACTTTATGAAAAAAATTTTATTACTACTCTTGTCTTTAAGCCTATTTAACCCCATTAAAACAGCAGACTGCTGTACACCATGCTGTTATGATTGTAATTCTTTTATTGAAGAAATTATTCCTAATTTCCCTATAGAGGAGCTTGTAAAACAACTTACCGGCGAATCTAATTCAGAAAATTATCTTTATGACGACCAAACTCCAAATTTTATTTTAGAACAAGCACAAACAAATCAAAACATTCCAGCTCAATTTATTAATCTTCTTGCTGGCAAAAAATTAGTAGGTTGGTGGAGAGCAAAAAGTATCTATAAAAAAATTATTAATAAATTTTTAAATGATGCAATCGCTTCAAAAAGTCTTATTGACGGTCTAAGTCAAAATTTAACAACAACAAATCTAAAGCTCATAAAAAAAACAATCACAAAACATCCACATGCTTTAAAGAAATTCGCTGTAGCTGCATCAGAAAATATAGAAGCTATGCCATCTAGTACATTAAAATTTCTTTTAAAAAAATCTTTCGGTGATGAAAGAAAAATTCTCGAAGATGCCCTTAAAAAAATTGCTGAAAATACAAAACCGAAATCATTTTTTAAACTTTTTTTACAACAAAATGCTCTTTATCTACTCCATAAAAATTACTCCAATTATTTTAAAATTCTTATCAAAAAAACAAAAACACAAAGTGAACAACACATTCAACGTTATGAAAAACAGTTGCTTAAAGATGATAAAGTAAAACAAGTTATAGAAAAAAAAGAAATACAAAATTTTGTAACTGCTATACACAAAAAAGAACAAGAAGAACAAGATAAAGGTCGCTACACTTTTGTGCACGCACAACAATGGCATTGGCATTTCACTTCTGATCTGTTTAAAAAGCTTTGGGAATTACAATACAAAGAAATAATAAACGATTATCATTTTTTACGATTTGAAGCAAAAAACTCCAAAAACCAAAAAAACGAAATTAAAAAACGAGTTAAAGCTATAAAAGGTAATGATTCTCAATCCTACTGGAATAATCAAAAAAAAGCAGATCGACTTTTTATGAATCATGCAATATTTGGCAATGTAGGAAATTATGGAAGTTTTTCTATGCGCTATTTTCTTGAAAATTATGATCAAAGCGACACGAATTATTCTATTGAAGAACTTTTTGAAACCCTTAATTTAAAAAAGTTTTATCAAAAATATGCAACCCAATTTGAGCAACTTCGCAAACTACATGAAAAATCAAGCCTATATGGAAACATGCTTTTACTTTCATTCAGTGAAAATCAACTTAAAAACTCTGTTATACCTACAGATTTTGATGGTGACAGAATAGATGAAACAGTTAACAACACACAAACCTATAACACAAAAACAATCCTTGATGCCCTACGAAACGACCCTGAACAAATTAAAAATTGTGATGAAATAATTTACTGCGCAATTTTAACCCAAGATCTTGT
>DAOVGZ010000108.1 GCA_030672115.1 bacterium
ACGTTGTAAAATTAAATATAGGCAAGCCAGAACAGGTGGTAGATTTTGTTCTTGATATATTTAATGTTTACAATAATGAGTTGGTGAAATCGGTTTTTGCTTTAGATAAATTGACTGAAGATATCTTTCTAGCACGTGATTATTTGGAAGTTGCCAAAAAAGCATTAAGTAAAAAAGAAATAGAAAAATTATTTGTTCTTGAAGAAACTATTAATTCAATTTTGATGACAATAAAAAATGTGAAAAAAATTATTGAAAATCGTGATGAATATAAAGAGCAATCTTTTCAAGAATTACAAAAACAACAAGATGAAACAGAACGGAAAAAATAGTTAAAAAAGAAGGCGGTACACAAAAATGTGTGCCGCCTTCTTTTTTGTAAACGTTAAAGATTTTTTATTGTAGTGGAAAGTTTTTACAAAGATGTAAACTTTTTTCTTGTACATTTTTTAAAATAGTTTCATTTCCTTCTGAGTTTATAACTTCATCAATGAGTTCTGCGATTACTTTCATATCTTGTTCTTGCATGCCACGAGTGGTAATTGCAGGTGTTCCGAGTCTTATGCCACTTGTGATCCATGGTTTTGCAGGGTCAAAGGGAATACAGCTTCTGCTGACAGTAATTCCTGCTTGTTCTAAATAACGTTCGGCTTGAAGACCCGAAATGTTTTTGGATCGTAAATCAACAATAAAAAGATGATTATCAGATCCACTAGAAACAAGATTGTAGTTTCTTTTTTGCAAAGCGTGTGCAAGAGCTTGCGAGTTTTTAATAACTTGCTGTTGATAGATTTTAAATGATGGTTCCATTGCGAACTTAAAAGCGACTGCTTTTGCTGCAATAGTATTCATAATCGGGCCGCCTTGTGTTCCTGGCATAACAGATTTATCAATGGCTGCTGCGTATTTTTGTTTGCACATGATAACTCCACCACGAGGACCACGAAGAGTTTTGTGTGTTGTTGTTGTCACAAAATCAGCATGAGGAAATGGATTTGGATGAACTCCGGCTGCAATTAGGCCTGCAATGTGTGCAATGTCTGCCATTAAAAGTGCATCGACAGATTTAGCAATTTTTGCAAACTTTTGAAAATCAATAATTCTCGAATAAGCAGAAGCTCCAGCAATAATCAGTTTTGGTTTATGCTTTTGTGCAAGATTATTAATTTCATCGTAATCAAGCCGTTGTGTTTCTGGGTGTACAAGATATTGAACTTGTTTAAAAAGCTTTCCAGAAAAATTTACTTTGTGTCCGTGTGTTAAATGTCCACCTTCTCGCAGTCCCATTCCCAAAATAGTGTCACCGGGTTCAAGCATGGCAAAATAAACAGCCATGTTTGCTTGCGACCCAGAATGGGGTTGTACATTTGCATGCTGCGCATTAAATAGTTTTTTGCATCGATCAATTGCCAGTTGTTCTATTGCATCAATATGTTCACATCCAGCGTAGTACCGTTTGCCTGGATAGCCTTCGGCATATTTATTGGTCAGAACAGAAGCGGTAGCTTGCAAAATTTCTGTTGGTGCGTAATTTTCTGATGCAATTAAATTTATTTGTTCTTCTTGTCGTTTTTTTTCTTGTTCAATGAGATCGAAAATGTGTTGATCTTTTTTATTCATGATTATACTTTAGTTTTTTGATTTTCGTTTTTTGTAGCAATTTTTGCAACATGAATGAGTTTGCTTTTTGGTAGTTTTTTTTGATTTTTTTTTAGAAAAAAACCGCCAATGGCGTAAGCAACTAGAGATTGAATATTTTGGTGTGTCATGTTGCCCCCAGGTTGTAAAAAA
>DAOVGZ010000036.1 GCA_030672115.1 bacterium
AAAACTCGTGTTTCAAAATCTGGAAAAGAAAGTCGCCTGCGTGAAAAAAAACGTAAAGGCGATATTAAAAAAATGCGAAGCAAAAAATTTACCGATTCCTAAAAACATTAGTCATAAAGTTTTGATGTTGTTACAAAAAATATTACTGTAAACATGCTGATAAGTGCTCCGTAAAAAAAAGGTGCTTGAGGCAAAATTGTCCATAATATTCCGGCAATAATACTTGCAGGCAATGTAAGTAGCCCTTTGATAGTGTGATACGCGCCAAGGCTTGTTCCTTGGTGTTTTTCATCAGAAAGATCAGAAACAAATGCTCGTTCATTTGCAACAACAATACTTTTGACAATTCCGTATAAAGCGAATAAAAGAACATACACTGCAAGTGAATTAAATAATGCAAAACCAATAGTTGTTATGACAAACAAGCTGTAGCCAATTAAAAGAACTTTTTTTCTTCCAATTTTGTCTGAAAGTTTCCCAAATGGAATAGAAAAACTGGCATAAAAAATATTGTATAAAATATATAAAAGCAGGGTGATGCCAATCGCTTGTTTGTTATTAAAAAGTGTTTGTGCTTTTAAAATAAAAAACATGTAACTAAAGTTGGCTAAAGAAAAAAGACCGACAACAACAAAAAATAGTTTTAATTTTTTAGGAAGATTAAAAAGTGTTGTGCCAAACGCGATTGTTTTTATTGGTTGTTTTTTTTCTTTTACAAAAAAAAGTGGAATTAATGAAGTGAACGCAAAGGCTGCAGAAATTAAAATAATAGTTTTAAAGGTAAGACCAAAAAACCAAAATAAAATAAATGAAAAAATAGAACCAAGAATAGCGCCGGTTGTATCCATTGCTCGGTGAAAACCAAAAGCACGTCCTTTTTGATTCGGCATCGATTGTGCAATGATGGTATCACGCGGAGCATCACGCAAACCTTTTCCAATTCGCTCAAGACCAATAAAAATAAGAATGTGATGCCAGGTTTGCGAAAGGGCGAGTAAAAATTTAAACATTGATGATAAAAAATATCCAGAAAAAACTAACTGTTTTCGTTTTCCTGTTTTGTCAGATATGTAACCAGAAAAAACTTTTAATAAACTTGTTATGCTGTTGCGTATACCAGCAATAAGGCCAATAATTATGCCAGTTCCACCAAGAGATGCAATAAATAATGGCAAAATTGGTGTTATCATTTCACTACTCAAGTCGTTTAGTAAACTGACAATTCCGAGCAAAATAATATTTATTGAAATTCCATTTCGTTTTTTCATTTTTTTCCTTTTTAAAAGCTTCAATTTGATCATTGAGCAGCATATCAAAATCAAGTATGGTTTCGCATAGATATTTGATAAAAATGTTCAGATGAATAAATATTGAGAATTTTTATTTTTTATGTCGTTTTTTTTAATCAATTAAAGCATTTAGTCATTTAAATGGGCATTTTATTTGTTGCATTTTTAAAAACTGGATACCATATGAATATTCAACCATGAGGTAAAGTTAGAGGAAAAGATACAAGAAATTAGAAAGATTTATATGAAAAAAAAGAATATAAAATTAATTTGTAAAGCTGTTGGTTATTATACATCAAAAGATGAAGATGCTTTTTTTGAATGGTTAAAAAAAATCCCTTCAATTGTTGAAGTTGAGGGTTGGTCGGATGAGCTTCATTTGTATATTAAAAGTTCTACAGTACCAGTTGCAGATTTGCGAGAGATTATAGCTATTTTTTTTCGCTATAACATTAAAGACATGACTCAACTCAAGATTTTTTTAAATCAAAAAAATAAAGAATGGTTTTTTGATAATCCTTATGCTTATTGGCACGAAAAAGTCTTTGCAGAACCGCGTATTAAGTTGGTATGTGATTCCCATGTTTTTGGTGAAGATGAAAATGGCCAAGAGTTGTTTGTAAAAAACGCAAAAGAAATAACATCTGTTGATCAAGTAGATGATTTTATTGGAAAGCTTGATTTGTATACAAAAGGGGCCAAAATTTCAGATTCAGATTTAATGAAACTTGTTTTGTTGTTTCATGAAAATCATTTTGATATGAAACAGTTTAGTGTTTTTTTAAATGATGAAAACAAGATATGGTTTTTTGATAAAGAGGCTGTTTGGTATGATCCTATTTTTGGAACTTCAAAAATTGTAGACAATGAAAAGATTCTTTAAAATCAGCTAGATTTTTATTTTGGTATATTGCATTGAAAGGCTTTTGGCGAAAATTATGGATGATAAAAGAATTAAACTTATATGTACAGCTGCAACTTTTTGTTCGGGTGGAGATGAATGGCTTTTTAGTCGATGGATAAACAAAATTTCTTCTATAGTAGAGTTTGATGATTTTGGTAAAAATACATATTTGTATACTCAAAGTAATGTAATTCCGAATGATGACTTAAAAGAACTTCAAGCATTGCTTTTGCGGTATGAAATTGATACTAAGCAACTTGAAGTTTTTTTGAATGAAAAAAATAAAGAATGCCTTTCTGTTGATAGTATTTTTGGCTATTGCGATAGTGAATCAGAAAGTTTAAAGCATAATTTTGTTAAAGAAAATATTGTCGTCGCGTGTGAGTCTGTACAATATTATTCTGAAGGAGATAAGGATACGTTTTTTGAATGGTTGAAAAAAATCCCTGCAGTGATTGATTTCAAGGGGGTTGGTGAAACTTTATATATTTATATAAAAGATAAAGAAATTTCTAAGAATGATTTGTATGAGTTGCTTGCTCTTTTTTATCGCTACAATATTAAAAACGCGAAACAGCTAAGTATATTTCTTAATGAAAAAAATAAAGAATGGTTTTTTGATAATACTTATGCTTTTTGGCATAAAAAAGTATTTGTAAAATAATATTTGAGAACAAAAAAGATTTAATTTATTTTGTTCTAGTTTCTTTTTTCAGGTTGTTTACCCAAATCAATTTCAATCGGTTGCTTTGGGTAGGAACCAGATAAAATATTTGGAAGATAATCGGGCAAAACAATTGGAAAAATTATTTTTTTACTGGTTTTAATTGTTTCTAATGAAAGCCATTCAACTTTTTGAACAATAGCTTGTTCTTCGTGCGTTAAATTTTTTAAAGAAGTTTTATTTTGTTTGGTTGTTACAACAATAAATCGTTCTTGCATTCTGGTTGGATTGCCAGCCAAAATTAAATTGTACGCGCCAAACCATACAATAGGGCCGAGAGTGACCTCTTGTGCTTGTATGCCTGTTTCTTCATATAGTTCTCGTAGCGTCGCTTTTTCAACGGTTTCTCCTGGTTCGATTCCACCGCCGATAGGACACCAAAAGGGGCCGTAATTGGTTCCATTCGTTGCAGTTGTCTTTTTATCATCAACATACATCATAAGCAGTTCTTGCTTATCATTGATTAAAAGTATTTTTACACTATTTCTTTTTTTTAATTTCATAGATATTCCTTGTTTGTTTTTATCAATATATAACTAAAAAAGCTCTTTGTTGAGCCTTTTTTTTTATATTTTTAGCAGTTAAAGGTATACTGAAACTGTTGCTACTTAAAAATTAAAGGAAGAATTAAATTATGCTAACAGTTAAAAATGTGCGATATGCCTATCCTGGAGCCGCTAAAGATACGTTGCGCGGCCTTGATTTTTCTATTGAACAAGGAGAAGTCTTTGGGCTTTTGGGCCCTTCTGGCGCAGGAAAATCAACTACGCAAAAGCTTTTGATTGGTTTGCTTAAAGATTATCAGGGAAGTATAAAAGTTCTTGGTAAAGAGGTGAGCCAGTGGGGCGATGAATATTATGAGAATGTTGGTGTTTCGTTTGAAGTGCCAAATCATTATCTTAAGCTTACTGCGTTTGAAAATTTGCAATTTTTTGCTTCATTATATAGCGGTAAAACTGTTGATCCAATGGAACTGCTTTCTTGGGTTGGTTTACAAGCTGATGCACATAAAAAAGTTTCAGACTTTAGTAAAGGGATGAAAGTTCGTCTTAATGTTGCACGTAGTTTACTCCATAAACCAAAAATTCTTTTTTTAGATGAGCCGACTAGTGGGCTAGATCCTGTCAATGCGAGAAAAATAAAAGATCTTATTGTAAAAGTTTGTGAGCAAGGTACAACTGTTTTTATAACTACTCATAATATGATGGTTGCAGATGAGCTTTGTGATCGTGTTGCTTTTATTACCGATGGATCTATTGCTTTGATTGATTCACCGTCTGTGCTTAAGAAAAAATATGGAAAAAGAATTGTGCGAGTTGAATATATTGATGATCAAGGATCTCCGGCACAGCAAGAATTTTTATTAGATGGACTTGGTGATGCTACAGATTTTTCGATTTTGCTTCAAACAGCACAACGGATTGAAACAATTCATACACAAGAAACAACGCTTGAAAATATTTTTATTCAGGTAACAGGACAGGAGCTAAGCGAATGAGCCGTTTATTGTCTCTGTTAAAAACAGACGTTGTCGTTCAGTTTCGCAATAAATTATATGCAATAGGTATTGGTGTTGCAGTTATTATCGCGATAGGTATTTCTCAACTTGCATCTGTAAAACATTTGCCATTAGTAGTCCCAACATTGATGTTGCTTGCTCTTGGAGGCTCAACATTGTTGTATGTAGCGGGAATGATTCTTTTTGAAAAAGATGAAAAAACAATTAATGCGCTTATTACTTCTCCATTGCGAGTTTCGGAGTATTTGTGGTCAAAAATTATTACGCTCAGCACGTTAGCAACAATTGAAGGTGTTGTTATGGTTGGTGGTGCAATGCTCATTATGGGATTTTGGGTGCCAGTGCCAATTCCTAATTTAATACCACTTTTTTTGGGAATTATGGCAACTGGTATTGTGTATTGCTTGGTCGGTATTATTTTGGTTGTTCGGTACGAAAAATTAACAGATTTTATTCTTCCAATGGGAGCGTATGCAGGAATTTTACAAGTTCCGTTTTTATATTTTTTGGGTTTAGTTGAACATCCAATTTTTTTAGTAATTCCAACTAGTGCATCGACTATGTTAATTAAAGGTGCTTATGTTCAACTTCCTTTGTGGCAGTGGATTTATGCAATTTTATATACTTCGATTACGATTCTTGTTTTTGCGTTTTGGGCGCATCGTGCATTTACAAAATATATTACGATGAAGGTGGGTTGAGCACATGAATATGAAAGTAGTTGCACGTAAATTTATAAAAAAAGATTTGAGTCTTATTTTGCGAGATTCATTTTTATTATTTATGACATTTTTTGTTGTCATTATTAGCGTTATTTTTCGTTTTGGTTTGCCATATTTAAATAATTATTTGTGTGCAAAAAATATTTTACCTTGTGCTACTATTACCAAGAGCTTATCTGATTTTTATCCTTTATTAATTTCTTTTATTGCCTGTTTTGAAGGGGCTTTAATTATTGGAACTGTTTTTGGTTTTGCTCTTCTTGATGAAAAAGATGACAATACAGTCAAAGCTATGCTTGTAACTCCTGTTCCATTTTTTTACCAAGTAATGTATCGAATTATAGTGCCAACGATTATTGCAACATTGGTTGTTTTTGCACAAGTTCTGTTTATTGGTCAAGCTCTTATTCCGTTATGGAAACTTATTTTTATTTCTGCTGGGGCTGCGTTAATTGCGCCAATGGCAGCATTGTTTTATGCAACGTTTGCAGAAAATAAGATACAAGGTTTTGCCTTTGCTAAGTTTGTGGGACTTGTTGGATGGATAATTATTCTGGCATGGTTTGTTTCTGAACCATGGCAATGGTTATTTGGGTTGTTTCCTCCTTTTTTGATAAGCAAAGCATATTGGATGGCATACCAAGGACATAATTTGTGGTATATTGCTTTAGTGGTAGGTATTGTATTGCAACTTTGTTTGCTCGCTCTTTTGGTTCGTTGGTTTAAAAAAGCAGTTTATAAATAATAGAAAGACATAAAAATAAAAGTATGGAAAATAATAAAAAAAACATTTTTGATTTAACACATGAAGAATTAAAAGCTGCTTTGAATGAAATGAAACAACAGCCATTTCGTGCGAAGCAACTTTGTGATTGGATATATAAGAAATTGATTTTTGACCCTGAGCAGATGCTTAATCTTTCAAAAAACTTGCGCGAAACCGTTTCGAATGGTTTTTCTTGGTACTTGCCAGAAATAGAGCATGTTGCACATAGCAAATCGGATAACTCCTATAAATTTTTATTAAAAACAAATGATGGCAAACTGATAGAATCTATTTTTATGACAGATAAAGGGCGATCAACTATTTGTGTTTCTTGCATGATTGGATGTCCGCTGCGTTGTAAGTTTTGTGCTACAGGTTCACAAATCGGTTTTGTTAGAATGTTAACACCGGCAGAAATAGCGGGACAAGTTTTGGTAACGTTGCGTTATATGAAAGAAAAAGGGCTTGCTCAAAGAGTAAGTAGTATTGTTTTCATGGGTATGGGCGAACCATTGATAAACAAAGAAGCTGTAAAAAAATCAATTTACTTGCTAACGCATCCTGAGTGCTTTGCATTATCGCCATCAAGAATTTCTGTTTCAACCGCTGGTTTTGGCCCAGGTATTGCAGCGTTTATAGAAAAAACAGGTGTTCGCCTTGCTGTTTCTTTACATTTTCCAACCAATAAACTGCGTTCGCAGTATATGCCGGTTAATAAAAAGTTTCCGTTAGAAGATCTAATTGCTGAACTTAAAAAAGTAAAACTAAAAAAACGTGACTATATTTTAATTGAGTATCTTTTGCTCGGTGGAATCAATGACTCGATCAGGCATGCTCAGCAGTTACAAAAATTAATAAGCAATTTAAAAGTAAAAGTGAATCTTATTCCTTATAACCCAACAGAAACTTTTCCTGCTGAAGCATCGTCAGAAGAGGTTATAAATAATTTTGCACGATATTTACACAAAAAAGGAATTTTCACTTCGGTTCGTCGTAGCAAAGGGCTTGATGTTGATGGTGGTTGTGGGCAATTTGCTTTAAAAAAACAGTAACATTATTTAGTAGATATAAAGGGTTTTGCATCATGATAAAAAGCGTTCAGGTCAAGAATATTGTCATTTTTTCACTGTCAATTTTTACTTTTTTTAGCTTTTCTGCATTTGGTATGAATAATCAACCAAAGAAACAAGATAAAAAAAGTCCAACAGTAAAATTACAAAAGTTATACCGTGACAGGGAAAAAAGAAATTATTTTGCAAAATCGGTTGATGTAAGTCCAACCGTAAATAAAATTAATTTTCCATTATCGCTTAAGAAGTTAAACATTTCTTTTTGTAAAAAATTAGGATTTAACAAAGTTATTACTCCATTGTTGGAGAAGTTAAAAGTTATTGATTGAGATAGTTTTGGAAGGAATACAATTTGATTTTCCAAGAAGTTTAAAAGATTTAAAAATTAAATGGTGTGCTTATTTTAATGCAAATCAATTTTTAAAAGATTGGAAAAATGGTTTGTATCCAAAGCTAAAAACATATAATAGTAAAACTTTGCAATATTATGAAAATTATTAAAATCAAGAGGAGACTAGTGTTAGTCTCCTCTTTCTTTTATTGAAATAATATTATGCACGTCTGACATATTCCCATACAATTTCACCTTTACAGTTTCGGCATGGAGGGAAACGTTTTCCTTTAGAAAGTGGTATTTCACGTTGATTTTCGCTTTAACAACTTTCTTTTACGGTACAGTTTTTATCTTTTAAGCGATAAACTCCCGATTCTGGACAAATTTCACCAACTTTAAATGTATCACCTCTTCTGTTGATCATTTTTTATTTCCTTATAAAAGGGTGATAATTATTGTATAATCCAACAGAAACTTTGCCTGCAAAAGCATCATCAGAAGAAGGATATAAACAATTTTGTATGATATTTGCAAAAAAAAGGAATTTTCACTTCGGTTCGTCGTAGCAAAGGGCTAGATGTTGATGGTGGTTGTGGGCAATTTGCTTTAAAAAAACAATAATAGTATTTGAGTCATAAATAAGGTTTTGCATCATGATAAAAAGCGTTCGTTTCAAAAATATTGTCATTTTTTCAATGTCGATTTTTCCTTTTTTTGGCTCTTCTGCTTTTGGTATGAAAAGGTTTTTCAATTTGTTTTGTTGTTGCGGTTTTAAAAAAAAAAAAATCCAGAAAATATTTAAGGTGTGTAAAAATTAATGAGCTTCCTTATGATTGCATGACTGAAGTCATTAGCTTTTTAAAGCAAAAAGAGGCTTTAGGTTTGCGTTCAGTTAATCGTTTTTTTGCAAAATTGGTTTATAGAAGTCCAACCGTAAAAAAAAACATGATATTTAGGAAGGGGAAAGCATTTGAATCTTTTTCTAAACGTGTTTTGCCTCAGAATATTTCATTTTTATTAAACTTGCAAAAGCTTAGTATTGAATTAAAGAAAGCTTATTGGGGTAAAAGAATGAAAAAAATTAATTTTCCATCAAAATTAAAAGACTTAAGTGTTAAGGAATATAATGGCTACTTATGGAAAGAAGATGTTTTACCACCATTGTTGAAGAAGTTAGAAGTTTCTAATTGTAAATATTTTGGATTCAACAAAAAAGTTGTTTTCCCATCATTGTTGAAGGAATTAAAAGTTTCTAATTGTAAATATTTTGGATCAAAAGAGGTTGTTTTTCCTCCATTGGTGAAGAAGTTAGAAGTTTCTAATTGTAAAGAATTTGGATTAAAAAAAGTTGTTTTTTCACCATTGGTGGAGAAGTTAGAAGTTTCTAATTGTTATTATTTTGGATTCAACAAAGAAGATGTTTTACCTCCATTGTTGAAGGAGTTAAAAGTTTCTGGTTGTTGTTGTTTTGGATTCTACAAAGTTGTTTCACCTGCATTGTTGAAGGAGTTAGAAGTTTCTAATTGTTTTTATTTTGGAAGGAGTACAATTTGTATTTCAAAAGATTTAGAAGATTTAAGAGTTAAATTGTGTGATGATTTTAATGAAAAGCAATTTTTGAAAAATTGGAAAAATGGGAAGTTTCCAAATCTACAAACATATAATAACAGAACTTTGCAAAAGTGGAAAAAATTAATAAAAGAAAGAGGAGACTAGTGTTAGTCTCCTCTTTCTTTTATTGAAATAATATTATGCACGTCTGACATATTTCCATACAACTTCACCTTTACAGTTTCGGCATGGAGGGAAACGTTTCCCTTTAGTAAGTGGTATTTCACGTTGATTTTCGCTATGACAACCTTCTCTTCC
>DAOVGZ010000079.1 GCA_030672115.1 bacterium
CAAGTTCAAAGGCAAAACAGTTCCTTATCGAGAATTATTCCATATTGGCGGACCGTCAAGTGTTCGAGGATTCTTATTTGGAGAAGTTGGCCCACAATTTCTTGGCGATTCAATTGGAGGCAACAAAGCTTTCTTTGTTAATGTAGAGCTTGCCTTCCCTATTACGCCAGACTTTAATATGAAAGGCGTTGTGTTTTATGATGGGGGTTCTGGATGGGACAACCCGTACTCATGTTCTATCTCAAAAGAGCTAGTAACCCACAATTCATTTAACTTCAGACATTCGGTCGGTGTTGGCATTCGTCTTTTAAATCCAATGCCTATACGTATCGATTGGGGCTTTAAACTCGATCGCAACAAAAAACTTAAAGAAACAGCCAGTGAAGTTCATTTTAGTATGACCTACGACTTTTAAAAAAAAGAAACAATTATGGGCGGGATTGATTCCCGCCCTTTTTTTTGTAAAAAAACCTTATCTTTATAGCATTCCAGCTCTTATCTTTTTTAAAAAACAATTTAATTTGCGCAAAAATCTTTTCTATTTGAAAAAACAGTAGAAATTTCAAGCCACTTTACTGTAAAATATTAAATGAAGAATATTTAATATGCGAAAACTTTTTCAATTAAAAAAAAGGAGAGATTCGTGAACACGAAAACCATTAAAAAAAATATCTGTAAAGCCATACTAGCAGGCTTGATTGCCAGTATGATGCCCCTACCCTTATATTCTGCTCAATCTCCTCAGACACAGTTTACTCAAGATGACAAATCTCTTTTTAATGCCAATTTATCAGATCAGGACTTAGAAAACATTGTCAAAAGCATGGAAAAACGCAAACAACTTCAAACAACAATAAAAACTATCAAAGCTGTAACAAAAATAATGAATAATTTAAAAATTGTTTCAGGAATGCTTTCAACAGCATCAAGCTTAACCGGTCTTGCTATAGGTGCTACCGAAACATTATTAGGTGTTGGCGTACTCATATCAGCAATGGTACCAGGTATTGGAACTGCTGGAGCTACTGTTTTAGCTGGAACCGGAACTGTAATTTCTGTTTCTGGCCTTATGGTAATGGCTATTCTTGGCATAGCTCCCGCTTCTTTATGGTTCTTGGTTGGAGGATCACTTGACTCAGTAACTCTTCTTGCATCTATGGGCGCGGCAAAAAACCTTGACCGAATTGAGCAAAAATATCCCGGAATTTTAACTGCCGAACAACTAAAAGTAAGAAATGAATTTAATAAATTACTTCAAGGCAGTATTGCAAAAGGAGTTATAACCGGTATCCGAATAAAAAACAGCATCAAAAAGCATGTTGCCCTTATTTTTGAAAAACATCCAAACTTTAAACATCCAAAAGATACCAAAAAATATTTAGAACGCTCACGACAGGCTTTTAATCTTCAACAATATGTAAAATTTATAAATTTAAAAATAATGCTACAAACACAAAAAAGAAACACCCATAAAAATAAATGGTCTTTGGGCTATAACATAGAAAATACAAAACTATTATCACTTAAATATAAACCAAAATTTTTAATGACAAAAGTTAAACTAAAGGAACTTAACAATAAGATCGCAAAATTTGAAATGAAACATCCTGAAGTTCAATCAACAGCTAATAAAGTAGCCAAAAAGTATATAAAAGAAGCAAATGCAATTGCCGTTGAACTTTTAAAAAAATAAAAAAAAGGAAAAAAAATGAAAAATATAGTAAATAAAAAAATTACATTCTTTTTAATTCTAGCGGGACTTATAAGTAGCATCGCTCCAACATACCTTAAAGCACAAACACCTCTTTTTGCTTCATGGCAAACAAAAGCACCAACAACTCAAGAAATTAATATGGCACTCAAAGAGCTCAAAAATGCAACCAAAACAATAAAAACAATAAATGTCTGGGCTATAGCTATTACAACAGGAGTTGGTATTACAGGAATAATAACCACAGGCCTTATAACAGCTGTTGGTATTATTGTTAGTATTGCTACTGCTGGCGCCGCTTCTGGTGCTGCTGTTGTTGCATCAGGGACTGCTGCTACAATCACCGCTGGATCAGGAACCGCTGCATCTGGCATTGTAGGAGCTATCACAGCAGGACTCATCGTTGCTGCTTCAACAGGAGGTCTTGCAGGAATTCCTCTTTTGACCGGAATTTTGGTTACCCCCGTTCAAAAATTGATTCGTGCATTTGATACTGCTCTAATACTTAAAAAAATAAAAGTAAAATATCCAAACCTTCTTACTACAGGACAAACAACTATTTTAGGAAACTTTAATAATGCTATAAAAGGTGCAATCGCTAAAGGAATTATCAAAGCAAGCCGCTTAAAACAAACAGTTAATTATTACATTCAAAAAATCATGGCACAAAACCCACAAGTAATAACCCGACTTGGTGGACAAACAAAAGCAAAACCGATTATTAAAAACTATTTACAAGCATATCGATTACTAAGTAACACGTACCCTCTTATGCAAACAAACCGAAAAAATGTACGTGAATTAAAAAAAATTCGTGATGGAATGCCAAGTTTGCGTAATAAAGCAATATCTAAAATAAAAAAACTCAATACTGAATATCGAATTTTAAAATCTGAGTATGACAAAAAAATCATTTTGATTAAACGATTAACTCCTGAACACCAACAACTTGTAAATAATCTTTCACTAGAATATACCGCCAAAACTAAAGAAATTTTAGGAGCTTTTAAATAAAAAAAGAAAAAAATTTATGAATAAAATAATCAATAAAAAAAACGCATTCTTTTTAATTCTTACGGGGCTCATGATCAACATGAGTCCAACACACCTTAAAGCACAAGCACCTCTTTTTTCTTCATGGCAAACAAAAGCACCAACAACTCAAGAAATTAATATGGCGTTCGAAGAACTTAAAAATGCAAAAAAAACAATTAAAACAATAGACGGCTAGGCTATAGCTATTACTACAGGAGTTAGTATTACAGGCATAATAGGCTTAAGCATTGTAACAACAATTGGTGTCATTATTAATATTGCTACAGCTGGCGACCCTTCTGGTGCTGCTGTTGTTATATCTGAAACTGCCGAGACAATGAACACTGGATCAATAACCACTTTACCTGGCACTATAGGGTCTATGACAGCAGGACTTATCGTTGCTGCTGCAACAGGAGGTCTTGCAGGAATTCCTCTTTTGGCCAAAATTTTGGTTACTCCTGTTCAAAAACTAATTCGTGCATTTAATATTGCTCTAATACTTAAAAAAATAAAAGTAAAATATCCAAACATTCTTACTACAGAACAAACAACTATTTTAAAAAACTTTAACAATGCTATAAAAGGTGCAATCGCTAAA
>DAOVGZ010000059.1 GCA_030672115.1 bacterium
ACGGCAACTTCTTGCAAAATATTGCCAACTTGCTCTTTGCTCTCTAAAATTCCAGCAACCATAAGTTTTGAAACCTTACATTTTCCAGGAAGCCACCAAAGAATACTTTTAAATTTTACTTCTGTAGAAAATTGCCCACCATCAATAATATCTGCCACAAAATTATAACATGCTTTTATAGAAGCTCCTTTTATACTCTTTTTAAAATTTTGACTACCAAGAAGACATTGATTGTCCAACAATGTAATATCTTTCATACCATATATAGATAATGCAAAACAACCTATCCAAAAGACAGTCAATTGTGCCATACGCTTCATATATGCTCCTTTATAAAATATAAAAAATAACCGTATGAGCAGATGGTAACATAAATATATTTATAATAAGAAGTTTCATTAGATGAATATTTTCAAAAAAATGAATCCACTATTTTTGATGAAAATTTTAAAATAGATCAACAATCAAGAATTTTTTAATTTAATATCTTAGTTCAAATATAAAAAAAAGAACCGGAATTTTTTCCGGCTCTTTTTTTATATCAATCAATAAATATTAAATTTTAAGTACTTCTGGTTTTTTAAAGGCAAGAATGGTAATCCCAATAACATTTGGCACTGCGACCAAAATAATCATAATATCAACAATCTTCCAAACTATCGGAACGCTAACAAGCGCACCAAAGAAAATAATTGCAACGGTAAATACACGATAAAGACCCATCCAGCGATATCGTGTTATTGAACCAAAACTTTGTGAACCATTAAAACTGTTACCAATAACGGTTGTTATAACAAACAAAGAAAGACTTATAATCAAAACAAATCTTCCAAGTGCTGGGGAATTCATTTTAAATGCTTCGTACATTAACGTGTTATCAAGCCCCGATTCTCCAACCATCCACATTCCTGTTACAAGAATCACAAGTCCAGACATAAATGAGAAAAAAGCATCTGCAACAACAGAAAACATTGCCAAAATACCTTGGTCTGTTGGATTTTTAACATCTGCAACCGAATGAGGAATCGCAGAAGTTCCAAGTCCTGCTTCTGTTGCATATATACTTTTGAATATACCTGCGCTCATAGCTGCAAAAACAGAAGCTCCTAAAAAACCACCTGTTGCTGCCGCAGGACTAAATGCATTTTGAAATACCGAAAGGAAAGCAGCTTTTAATGCCGTAAGATCTTTAAATAAAATAAGAAGAGCAAACGAAACATAAAAAAGACACATTAAAGGAACAAGTCTGCTTGCAAAAAAACCAACTCTCTTGGCTCCACCGCTCAAAACAATCATTACAATAATGGCAAGAATCAATCCTGTTTGCCATTCAGGAATATTTTCTTTTTGCAAAATACTAGCAAGGGTATTTGATTGTACACCTGACCATATCGCAAAAACAGCAATAATGACCAAACCGTACCAACGCGCAAGAAAAGAATGAACAAGTTTTAAATATTGTGTTGGTCCACTTATTATTTCTCCTGTTGAAGTTTTGCTACGAGTATGAAGAGCAAATGTAACTTCTGTAAATTTAATAATTCCAGCAAAAAAGGCATAAGAAACCATCCAGAACAAAGCACCGGGACCACCAGTCATAATTGCGATAGACGGACCAATAATGCTTCCTGAGCCAAGCGTTGTGGCCATAGCGGCTAACAATGCATGAACAGGATTAATAGTTTTCATATTTCCGTTTTTTGCTTTGCTGGCACCCTTGGTTATTAAATCAAGAAATTTTGGAAAAGCGCGAAACTGCAAAAATTTTGTTTTAAAAGTAAGTATAATCCCAGCTCCAAAAAAAATCGGAACTATAGGGCGAGCAAGCACATAATAAATTTCAGATAAAACGTGGAAAAGGTCCATAGTTCATCCCAACTGTAAAAAATAAAAAATAGGTTTTTAAAAAATTCAAAAACGTAATTATAGAAAAGTGTAAAATAAAAATGCATTGCCAAATAAGCACAATGCACAAAAAATGTTAAAATTTAGATCTCTATACTATACATAAACCTTATCTATTTTTTGCTAAAAAAGATAGAGCATGCCGAATCAAGACGTCAAAAGGAAGTGATGCTTGCGAATAATTATCGTTTAGATATTTCATCGCACGCGCCATTTCTGTTCTAGAATAATTTAAAGAAACAAGAACATCTGAAACATTTTGCCAATCAACTATTTTACTTTTCTCTTGGACAACAACGCCTGACTTTATAAGCGATGCAATTTTACGCTTTAGTTGCACAACAACTTGTTCGACCTTTTTAGGTCCTAATCCCGCAACTGTTGATAATGTTTTTTCATCATCAACCTGAACAGCTTGAATAAAACGTTCCGCCCCCAAATCCCTTAGAACCGCTAGGCCAATTTTAGGGCCAATACCTGAACAACTAATAATTAAAAGAAAAATACTTCTTTCTAGTTGTGAAGCGAATCCAAATAAACTTGGCCCTTTTTCTTGATTCCAATGCATATGAATAAATAAATTTACCGATTGCTTCTCTTTATAAATAGAAGAAACAGGAACCTGAACCGAAAAACCTAGCGAACCAATATTAATGGCAATAGAATTTTTTAAAATAGTTGTAATATTACCTGATAAAGAGTCTATCATGACCGCCTTTCTTTCAATACATGCTTAGAGTGAAGTTATAAGGATTTCAAAAAAAATATTATTTTCAAATTTTTATACTGTTTATATGAACAAAACATTGACAAATACGCCCCCTGTGTTACCTTTTTCATGAAAAGTAACGACAATTCTGCCTATACTTTTGCGGGAATAGCTCAGCTGGTAGAGCGTCGCCTTGCCAAGGCGAAGGTCGCGGGTTCGAATCCCGTTTCCCGCTCCAAATTTAAATTCTAATGTACGGAGAACTTGCACATTTCACAACATCTTTCTCTTTTACAAAAAAAACGTCGTATAAAACTATTTACTTATCCTCCGCCAAGCAGTAAGGGTAATAAGGAAAAAAATGATAACCATCTGTTTTGAAAAAAAGGTATTTTAAAATGAATTCAATAGTTCAAGAAGCATCATCTATTGCAAAAGCTGTTGAGCAAGCATGGAAAAAAGCTGAAGAACCACACAAATTTTCAGTTCGAATCTTCCAAAATGCAGAAAAAAACTTTCTGGGCATGACAAGTCAACCAGCAAAAATTGCACTCTTGTTTGAACCAAAAGATATTAAAGATGAATACAAAAAAAACGATACTCAAAAAAATATTCAAAAACAAAAAGACCGTATCGAAAAACCTTCTCCTAAGCGCTTTGTTAAGCCTCAAGTTAAACAACCATCACAACCTATCAACAAAAATATAGCTCCAAAAACACCTACCATCAATAAAGAATCAAAACAACAAACTAGAGAACTTTGGAATGATGAAATGGTTGCAATTGCTCGCAATTGGATGAAAGATATTCTTATAAAAATGAGAAGAGAAGATATAACGTTTACAACAGAAAATAAACGATATCATCTTCGCTTTATTTTTAATAAACCACTTGCTGATACTGATGATAAACAAAAAAATGTCTTTAGAAATTTTGCTCATCTAACAATGCAAACCGTTAGAAACCGCCTAAAAAAACAGTTACGATATCATAAGGTTGTCATATCTAGTGATAAATAAAGAACTAACTGGCGTACAATGCCATGACCAAGAGACAATTATCTCTCTATGCACTCCATCAGGAAGCGGCGCCATTGCTCTTTTGAGAATATCTGGAATTGATGCTATTAATATAGCAACAAAAATAAGCAAACTTGCATCCCTAAAAAAATTAACCGATCTACCAAGTCATACAATTCATTATGGCTTGGTAGTTGATTCTTTTGGACAAAAAATTGATAACGTTCTTTTTTTATTAATGCGAGGCCCAAAAACATTTACAGGGCAAAATACGGTTGAAATAACAGCTCACAACAATCCTTTTATCATCAACAATATTATTGAATCTGCACTGCAAGCTGGAGCCCGTTTAGCACAAAAAGGGGAATTTAGTAAAAGAGCATTTTTAAATAAAAAAATTGATCTTGCTCAAGCAGAAGCAATAAAAGAGGTTATTCATGCACAAAGTGAAGCTGCACTCAAAGCCTCTCTTTCTCAACTTGATGGATCACTCTCAAATGAAATACAAAAAATAGAAACTGATCTTTTAAAAGCACTTTCTTTTTCTGAAGCAAGTTTTGAATTTATTGAAGATGATCAAACAGAATTTGATACCCAAATTTCAGCTATCGTCAATAAAACCCTAAAAAAAATAACACATCTTAAAAAAACGTTTCATAATCAAAAACAAATTAAAGAGGGTGTTCGAATTGCACTTTTAGGCTCTGTTAATGCAGGCAAATCATCCTTATTTAACGAATTGCTTAAACAAAAACGCGCAATTGTTACCAACATACCAGGAACAACAAGAGATGTTATAGAATCCGGAATATATCAAAATGGAACTCATATAACACTTATTGATACAGCCGGACTTCGCCAAACAAACGATATTATCGAACAAGAAGGTATTTTTAAATCTGGCTTGGAGGCTACAAAAGCTGATATTATTTTTTTGGTATATGATGGATCAAAACCGATGCTTTCTTCTGAAGAAAAAATATATAAAAAACTTATTTCTAAATACCCTAACAAAATTATTTTAATCAAAAACAAAACTGATATTGAAAATAAAATCTCAGACCGATTTTCTAAACACAAAACTATTTCTGTTTCGTGTAAAAATAAAAACGGTATAAAAAAAATAGAATTACTTTTACAAAAAAGAATTAAAAAACTTTTTGAAAAATTTGATTCTCCTTTTTTATTAAATCAACGACAATACAACACACTCATATCACTTGAACAAAAATTACAGCCCGTCATGCAATTACTACAAGAAAACGTTGCTTATGAGCTTGTTTCTTTCCATTTAAAAGAATCTTTACTATGCACATCAGAGTTCTCTGGTAAAACAATAAATGAAAAAGCTATCGACGATATATTTAAAACATTTTGTGTTGGAAAATAGTTTATCCTTTGATAAATCAACAAAACTCTTGAATATTTAACAGTCTCGATAAATCTAATATGTATTGGTCAAAATCAACTTTTTGCAAAAAAATTATAAACAAACTAAACTGTTATTTATAATGGAAACAAAAAAACCAATCCTCCCTAAAACACGGTCATTTATGATTAATTTAAAAAACACAATAAAACTGACATTTTTTGCCTTCTTACTCGGGCAATGTTCAAATACACTTTCTATGAACCAGTCAAAAAAAAGACGGCTATTAACTGTCAATGGCATTCCATGGCGCAACATTCGTGAGCCATGGAAGGAATACGAAAATGAAAGCCAAAATCTTTTAGATTATGTTAAATCTAAAGAAAAACTTAAACCCCAAGCAATTCTTCAACCCTTAAAAAAAGAAAACAATAATGAATCTTTCATAGCAAAACTTTTTGCAGAAATTGATGAGAAAAACCTCTGCAATACCGTCTTTTATGAAGAATTTCTTGATCTCATTACAACTAAATTTAAACGTATACAAGACGCGAAAAGCGTCACAGAATGTAAAAATATAAAAATTGAATTTCATAATAAAATCAAAAAATTTATGGCTCATTCGTTTTTTGTCGGAATAGATATCTTTGGCAAAGATTCTATATGTCTTTTTTTAGAGAAAAAATACCTGTTCCAAAATATAGAAATTGCAATATATTTGGCACATGATAACGAACAATTGGTTTTTAATCCTAACTTTGATGAATATGAATATAAAAGCAGGCAACAAAAAGAGAAATATAAAAATGAAATTATAAAAGATATTGGCCAAATAAAAGCTCTCCATGAATACAAAAATAATATTCAAAAATTAAACACTTTCGCTTTCTCTTTATTTTCTAAGCTAAAAAATAAACAACTTTGTGATACAATCGTTTATACACAAAACCCATATTAGAACAATAATCTCAATAACAAATGGCATCTGTGCCTTAAAAATAAAATTACAGCCCGTCGTCATGCAATTACTACAAAAAAACGTTGCTTATGAGCTTGTTTCTTTCCATTTAAAAGAATCTTTACTATGCACATCAGAGTTCTCTGGTAAAACAATAAATGAAAAAGCTATCGACGACATATTTAAAACATTTTGTGTTGGAAAATAACCTGTCTTGATAAATTACATTATTTTTTATCAGACAAACCTTGCGAACAAGATTTTTTTGAAACTTTTTTTGTATCTAATTCAAAAGAGCTATTCGTGTTTCTAATATTAATAA
>DAOVGZ010000093.1 GCA_030672115.1 bacterium
TCAAAAGAATTTTTTGAAACTGATTTTCTTTACGGAGCGCGTGTCCTTGGCTTTTGCATTTGAAGAGTTGCCTACCACTATTTGGACTTTTTTCTTTATTGAAACTCTGACACATTTGTAATTTTTTCTAAATCAAGTTTTTTATACGCACCATTTTTTAAAAGATGAAACCCTTCTGCATAAGCTTGCAGCAAACCGTACTCAATCCCATTATGCACCATTTTCACATAATGCCCGGCACCAGATGGCCCCATATATGCATACCCTTGTGGAGCTGCAACAGCTTTAAAAATAGGTTCTATTTTTTTAAATACTTTTTTATCTCCACCAATCATTAAAGAAAAACCATCTTTTTTTGCAGGCACACCACCAGATGTTCCACAATCAACAAAATTAATTTCTTTTTCTTGTAATGATTTCGCTCGTGCCACAGAATCACTAAATTTACTATTGCCTCCATCAATAATGGTGTCGCCTTTTTGTAAATTCGGCAATAACCGTGCAATTGTTGTATCAACAATATCCCCTGCCGGAACCATCAACCAAAAAATCCGCACTTCTTTAGCAAGATCTTCAAGCGTTGTAACGGTTTTTATTCCTTCTTCTTGTGCAAACTTACGAGCTTGTATATTAGGATCAAAACCAAAAACTGTGTGTCCAGCGATGGAAAGTCTTGTTGCAATTGCATTGCCCATTCTTCCAAGACCAATCATTCCTATTTTCATAAAACCCACCTTATTTTATGTTTTTTTGCAAAGTTCTGACATTCATCAGGGCCATTTGTTCCTTTTTTATAAATATACAAAGGAAAATTTTTTGCATATGCTGCATCAACAATATTCCACGACGATTCTATTTCATCAAAACGAACCGAAATTGATTTTTCTTGTCGAAATAATTCCTCAAAAATCGTTTCATATGAACCTGGCGTTAAAGCCGAAAGGTCACAACTATGACAATATTCCATATTCATTGTTGTCAGTTCATCAGAAACGCCAGCCTTTTTTGCATTTAAATGTAAAGAAAATAATGACTGAGGATCAATTCCAATCGTAAGAATATTAGGATCCATTGGGCATCCTTTGGCCATAAGGCATTCAACATTTTTAAATGTTATTGAAATTGCTGTTTTTTTTGCATCCAAACATTTACCAGTACGTAAATAAAAAGGAACTCCTGACCATCTTTCATTTTCAACATATAATTGCAATGCTGCCAACGTTTCTGTTTTAGATTTTTTTTTCACACCTTTTTCTTGTGCATATCCTTGATATTGACCTAGTAAACCATCTGCTACCCGAACATATCGTAAAACCTCTGCTCGATTTTCTCGAATAAATTCTCCTGTTAATTTTTCTGGTGTTTCCATTGCAATTAATGCAAGTAATTCAAGCATATGATTTTGAACAACATCACGCATTGCACCATAATTATCGTAATAATTCCCTCTACCTTCAATACAAGCATTTTCATTTAAAACAATTTGTATATTATCAATAAAACGATTATTCCATAAAGGCTCAAAAATAATATTAGAAAAGCGAACCATCGCAATATTACTAACAATTTCTTTGGTTAAATAATGATCAATTCGATATATCTGAGATTCGTTAAAATAGTTTTTTATACAAGTATTAATCTCACGTGCAGATACAAAATCATTCCCAAATGGTTTTTCATACACAATGGAATGAAATTCTTTTTTTTGAACAAGCTTTGACTTTGCACATAACTTTGTTAGCGTACAAAAATAATTTGGTGGCGCTGAAAAATAAACTAACCTTCTCCCAGACAAATCATGTTTTTTTTCTAATAAAGCCACATTTTTTTCAAGATCAATAAAATCATTTGATTTCTCAAAATCAAGCTTTTGATAATAAACATAAGCAGAAAAATCATTCCACATCTCGTTATCAACATCTTTTATATTTTTTTTTGCCTCCCTAAGCATTTCAAATGCTGAGACATCATCAAAGGCAGTGCCAACAATCACAACATTGTTTAATTTTTTTTTAAAAAACAACCTATATAAAGAAGGTAAAAGCTTTCTTTTTGCAAGATCTCCAGTTGCACCAAAGATAACAATTATTGAATCATTCATAAAAAAAATCCCCACAAAAAATAAACTTCTTTTGTAAGGTATGCTACTACACAGCTTTTAAAACAAACAAGAAAAAACAAGAAATATTGAACCTAATAATCACAATCAACTAAACTAAAAAATCAAACAATTACAAAACAATTTTAAATAAAAAAAGGCATCATTAATGATTAAAAAAAATAAAACATTTTTATTATTGCTTATTTTCACTACTTTTTGTGTAAGCGCGATGAAAATCAACAATATAAAGTTTTTTATTAGTTATAAAAAACAACTTTTTGAAATACAAAAAAACCGTCTAATTAATTTTTCACCATTTATATTGTTTTTAGAAGAAATCGATGATCTTGAAAATCCCGACGAACATAAATTTTATGATACAAAAGAAAAAGCTTTCATTATTCCATTCGATGATGCCATTGGAAAAACATTTTCAACAAACGATATTAAAAATTTTGAAACAAAAAATACAAGTATCTCAAAAAAACCTATATATCAACAGATACTTCTAGCTGATAGACTACAA
>DAOVGZ010000097.1 GCA_030672115.1 bacterium
AATGATTGTTACTCTTGCCCCCAACAAAGAAATTATATATTGTCTAGAAAATGGCACACAAAAATCATTCTTGCCTGCTGGAGGCATCGCCGAAATCACCAGAAATTCAACAACTCTCTTGTTGACACAAAATTCAGAATAAAACTTATCTATTTAATCATTTTCTCTTAATTATTACGTTTTCTTTAAATAAACAACCACGATAAAAAATATTTGCAAAAAAACAACTATCATAGAAACAGAAAAAAAGTTTAGATATATCATTCAAAAAAAAATCGGGATTACCTTTTTTAAATAATATTTTTTAATAGCATCTTCACACACAATAAAAACAATGTGATACTATTTAGCAAAAAATGAAAGCTAAAAATATGAAAAAAAAATTAGGGTATATCATTTCCGGTTCGTTAATCGAAGGTTTTGAACTTCGCATAAACCCAGATACTGACTTAGAAACAATAAAAACTGGAAAATTTGTATCTATTGCCGGTAAACAGCATACTTTTTTTTCAATGATTACTGACTTAAAATTACATGTAACTCATCCTGACATTTTACTTTTTCCTCCAGGACCACAAGAAACATTACTCCAGTCTATTTTAAAAAAAAAAGACATGTACGCAATTGCACAACTCAAACCGATGTTAATGCTCGACAAAAAAGACAAACCATCACCTGTAAAATCTATCCCTCCTCACTTTTGTCCCGTTTATGAAGCAAGTAACAAAGATGTTGCTCTTATTTTTGGCGATGAAAATGAACCAAGTAAAAAATTCTTTAGTATTGGAACTCCACTTGATATGACAACACCTGTTTGTTTAAATTTAGAAAAACTAACAGAACGAAGTAACGGTATTTTTGGAAAAACAGGAACAGGAAAAACATTTTTAACTCGACTCGTTCTTGCAGGACTTATTAAAAATGAAAAAGCAGTTAATATTATTTTTGATATGCACAGCGAATACGGCTTGCAAGCACGCAAAGAAGGAAAAGGTCAATCATTTGTAAAAGGACTAAAAACTCTTTTCCCTGGCCGTGTTGCTATTTTTTCTTTAGATCCACAATCAACACGCCGACGCGGCGGCTCTGCCGATGTCGATGTAAAACTTACCTACCAATCAATTCATGTTGAAGACATTATGTCTCTACAAAATGAACTTAACCTACATTCAACCGCAATGGAAGTTGCCTATCTTATTGCAGCAAAACATAAAAGAAACTGGTTACAAATTCTTTTAAATAAAGGCGACTCATTAAAAGAATTTGCCCAAGATCTTGGGGCTCATCCAGAATCTGTCGCCGCATTGTACCGAAAATTAAAACGTGTTGAACGACTTCCCTTTTTAAAACCTTCTGGTACCGGAGCGTACAAAGCCTTCTCTGTAATAGATCAGATGATGGAGTGCATAGACAAAGGAATTAACGTTATTATTGAATTTGGTAACTATACCTCGACTTTTTGCTATTTACTGATCGCAAATATTATTACCAGGCGTATTCATAGTCGTTACATAGAAAAAACAGAAAAATTTTTAGGCTCGCAAAAAAAAGAAGATGAACCGAAAAAACTAATGATCACCATAGAAGAAGCACACAAATTTTTAAACCCTCTTGCTGCAAGGCAAACTATCTTTGGTACCATCGCAAGAGAAATGCGAAAATATTATGTTTCTTTACTTGTCGTCGATCAACGACCTTCAGGAATAGATCAAGAAATTCTTTCTCAGATAGGAACAAAAATAATTGCCCAACTAAGTGATGAAAAAGACATTCAAGCAGTATTGACTGGCGTAAACAACGCAACAAACCTACGTACAATTTTGTCATCACTCGACAGCAAGCAACAAGCACTTCTACTTGGCCATGCGCTGACTATGCCTGTTGTTATTCAAACCCGTAAATATGATGAAGACTTTTACCGCGCCATGGCAAATGTTGTGACCACAAAACAAATTGATCAGTTTGTACAAGAATTATTTTGATCTGTAAAAAAAAAAGGGCCACGAATTATTAAAATTCGCAGCCCTTTTTTTTAAAATAATTTTAATTAATAATCATCATTGTGATTCGAAAAACAATCACAACATAAACTTTTTAACGTATATTTAATCTTTCTTTTAGCAGTAAAAAATAAGTCTTCAATTTTATTGGGAATCTTTCTCAAAAAAGGCCATTTATAACCATTCTTTCCTGAAAGCCTACGTTGCACATTTTCAATAACTGATTCATTCTCTTTTTCTTCTAAATCCTCTTCTGCTTTTAGACGAGCTTTTTCATCATCTTGTTCACTAGATGAATCACTTGCTTCATTATCAGAATTAG
>DAOVGZ010000044.1 GCA_030672115.1 bacterium
CCAATGATGTTTTAGGAAGCAAAATTTCATCAGGGAAAAATCTCCCCAATTCAGATTCTATTATTTTTTTTGCATCTAAAGGAATAACCGTTGCAAATAACTGAGCGGTTAGTAACTCTCCAAATAAAAGCCCACATTGATTTTTTGTGGGGAAAAAAGAAAAAAGATATGAAGCTTTTTTTTCATCAAGCAATTGTGTATCAGTTAACATTCCAGGAGTAAGCACCTGTGTAACACCACGTTGTACAATTTTACCAGAAACAGCTTCTTCTAACTGGTCACAAAGAGCAACTTTAAAACCCCCTTTGACCAACTTGGTCAAATAATGATCACGAGCATGAATAGGAACGCCACACAAAGGAATTGGTTTGCCATCTAATATTCCTCTTTTTGTTAATGTAATTCCTAAAAATGCTGACGCCTTTTTTGCATCGTCAAAAAAAAGCTCATAAAAATCACCAACCTGAAAAAAAAGCAACGTATCAGAATATTGTTCTTTTATCTGAAAAAACTGTTGCATTAAAGGAGTTAAAGTTTTCTTTTTCGTTTTGCTCATAATTGAAATCGTTTTTTTAAAATTTTATTTGAAGATCTCTAAATATAACTTAAATTTTCGAAGTTATAAAAAAATTCAACGTCATATCTTTTTTTAAATTATTTTTTCCAGTAAATATACTACTAGTGTAGCAAAAACCCTTCTTGACGGCCATAATAACTTCCTCTACACTAAAATAAAATCATAAAACATGAGTAACGATCGCAAAGTAAGTATTATATTCAAAATATTTTAAGGAATTTTTCATGAACAAAAAACTACTTGTATCTTCTTTAGTTATACTACTTTCGACCTCTCTTTGCACCCTTGCATTCCGATCATATAAAGAAATTTTTGAAGATCCACAAATCGAAAATGTTTACCCAGAAACAAACGATCCACAAACAAAAGAAAATATGAAAACTTTTTTCATAAACTTATTTGATGACCCCTGTATTTATGGCTGTGAAATATTTGGAAATGATACAACTGCAAAGCTCAACCAAAAATTTTATGTTGATCTTAAAAAAATGTTTGATTTTATTCTCAACAATGGAACTATTGATCAAAACGATATCGATCAAGCCTTTAATTCATATAAAGAATTTGTGGAAACTTTAATTAAAACAAATGATAAAACAAGCGAAGTTTTGACTTTTATCGCAATAACATTTTCTAGAACTATGGGTATAGCCCATCTGGAGTCACTATTAGCTAAAACAGGTGTAAGAATTATGGATCCTAAAAAACAAACCCTTTTTGAACAAACATTAAAAATTTTTGAAAAAAAAATAAATTCTTTTTTGGAAGAAGAATTTGAAAGTTTTTTCAAAATCGCCAATATTAAAGAATAATTTTTTGCTTATTTTAAATCTAGAAATAATGCATATGCTCGGATTATAATCAATTTAAAAAAAATTATACCTAAACACCGAACATTTCAAATACCCTTTAAGGCCATAAAAAAATGCTATAAAGGCAAAAAACGTACAACCTTTAATACAAAAAAATAAAAAATTTAGGATTTCTTTTGAATTTAAAATCAATGTCCAACACGATTGTCAAACTATCATTCACTTTTCTTCTTTTTTTTACTGCCTACTCAACAAAATGTATGAAAAGAGAACAAAATAAAGAAGGCAAATATAAATGTCGATTCTGCCCAAAATACCTACAATGGATTCATCTACACGAAAAATATCACTGCCTAGACAATCCTCACTGTATGAAAAAACAACTAGAAGGCAACTGTCGACACTGCGGTCTATACAGAAAACGCAAACGTGCTCATGAAAAATATTGTTTAAACAATCCAAATTGCATTAAGACAAATCGAATGCACCAATATCCTAACTGCAAACTAGACATAAAAAATATAACGATCAACCTAGACATGAAAAAACAACTAGGAGGCAACTGTAAACACTACAGTCAACACGAAAAATATCATTGTAAAAAAATCAAAAAAAATAAAAATCCTTCAATATTTGAAAATAAACCTCAACCAGAATCAACCATAAATAAAAAAATTATTACTAACTATAGTAATCACTATAGTTACTTAAAAACTAGAGAATATTTTCGAACATTAAATAAAAAAATTATTACTAACTATAATAATCACTTTAGTTACTTAAAAACTCTAGAAGACCCCTCATTTCTATCTGAAAGCAATGAATATTTTCAAACATTTACTCCTGCAATAGAAGGAATTTATTTTTAAAACAAATAATTTAGGATTTTTTTGAATATCAAAATAATGCCCAACACCATCATCAAAATACTTATATCTTTTCTTCTTTTTTTTACTGTCTACTCAACAAAATGTATGAAAAGAAAACAAAACAAAGAAGGCAAATATAAATGTCGATTCTGCTCAAAATACCTTAAATGGATATATCGACACGAAAAACGCTCTTGCTCAAAAAATCCTAATAATGTAAAACAAAATCGAGGCGGAACCTGTCAATACTGTGATCAATATAAAAAACGTATATCTCACCACGAAAAAAATTGTTTCAACAATCCAAATTGTAAAAAAAGAAAAAAATCTGACTTTTTTAATAAAAAAATCAATAAAAATAAAAACAAAACTAAACTTTCACCTGTGGCTAAACCTATAATCAAGTACGTCACTCAAAACGAACAAAAGAAAAAATCTCATCGAGAAAAAATATGCCCTCACTGCAAGATATTAAAAAAAGACATTTACGCTCACAGAAAATATTGTACTGCAGAAAAGCCTTTGAATAAAAAAATTAGAAGAAAACGTACTTCCTGTAATAAGTATAAATTAAAAACGAATATGAATTTAAATCATTACAAAGTAAAAAAAGGAACTTTTTTAGACGATTGCCTTGATGATGATTATTTATTTGATCAAAATCAAAATTTAAAATTTTCGCATTTAAGTTTACCCCCTCTTCCACATGGAGAAGAAATACAAATAATAGAATGGAATATTAATGCCAACCTAACAATTATACAACAATGTTATATCATGAGATGTTATAATAAAAATCAACAACGAATAGAAGAATTTTAACGTTGCAAAAATATTTTTAATTTTTTTATTGCCAATGATCGTGGACTTATTTGATTTTTTTCTTCTACTGACATGGCAGCAAACGTTTTATTATAACCCTCTGGAATAAAAATATGATCCCATCCAAAATTAGAAGTTCCTTGTGGAGCTACAATTGTGCCATTCAACGTTCCTTCAAAAAAAGAAACATTATCACATCCATCTGCATACCCAATAATAGTGGAAGCACGGGCAGCTGTTTTTCCTAATTTTAAAGCCATTTTGGCAAGCCCATCATTGCCCATTGTTTGCAAAAACCATTTAATAAATGGACCAGGCAATCCATCGGTGCCATCTTTTTTTGAAAAACATTCAATATACAATGCAGTATCATCAACCATCACTGGCCCATCAAAATGAGAACATGCTACACGTAATTTTTCTTGAATTATTTTCTTAGAATTAACTTCTTGAATTTCTGGCAAATCAAAATGTTTTCCATAAACACACCCCAAAAAAGCCTGCACTTCTGCAAGTTTTCCTTTGTTACCTGTTACAAATGTTATTTTTTTATTCATGATTTAATCGCCATTCAATTGCATGCTCAATCCCACCAAAACGTTTTATTTGTTGCTCGAGATCAACAACAAACTGTAACGCTTGATTGCATGATTTTTTAATATCATCTAAAGAAGAATCTTTTTTCAAAGTTTGCATTGATGTAACAAAATTATTCGTTATTGTTGTTAAATGTGGAATTTGTAAACGCTCATCATTTGCAAGAATTGCTCCTCGTTTTTCAAACTGCGCAAGCTCATACTCCATGAACGCTACAACCTCTTCAATATGAACAACAAAACTACGCGAAATCCCTTGTAAAGTCTCTTTGTAATAATGCTTTTCTTTGTCTGTTAAAGTTTCGACACTTGATATTTTTGCAAAACAACATTTTATTTCTTGGCATAAATAAGGACACCGTGTCTTTTTTTGTATAAACCATACAAGCGAGTCTTCATGAAAAAACTTTTTATATAAAGAAGTACACAAAGTAATAACTCGCCCAAATGCATAATATTTTACAACCTTAGTGACACAATTTTTTATAAATTGAAATGAAAAATAAGATGGATGTTTTTTATTCCACCTTTTTCGAACTTCATTTAGAACTAAATGTTGCTCATGTAAAAGCTCTTTATCAGAAAAATTCGTTACTTTTTGTTTTTCAATCATTTTATATTCAGGACTTTTACGTAACAAATACCAATAAGCAACAAAACCGCACCCTCCAATAAGTGCCACTGGCATAGCAACACGCATAGCCCAATGCTTTTGCATCATTTTTTCTATTTTTTGCCTGTGAATCGAAACTTTTTTTTGATCTATACACGGCAAAATAATATCACCTGTAGTTTGTGTCGAAATCTGCACTATATCATCTGCATAAAAAGAAAAAATCGTTGTTAAAAACAACGTAGCTAAAACTATTTTTTTTATTATCACCAAAATTCCCCCATATAAAAACTATCTATTTTCACTGTCTATGATTATGGTTACCGGCCCATCATTTAATAATTCAACCTGCATCATAGCTCCAAAAGCACCTTCTTTAACCTGCAAATACTGCTTTTTTAATTCCACTGTAAAATCATTATAAACCTTTTGTGCCTCTTGAGGCGGCATTGCCTCATAAAAAGACGGACGATTACCTTTTTTACAATTTACATACAATGTAAACTGTGAAACCAAAAGAATATTTCCGCCAGCTTGCACAATATTTTTGTCCCAATTCAAATCACCGTTAGAAAAAACTCTTAATTTCAAAAGTTTTTTGATTATGTAGTCACGATCTTTTACTGTGTCATTTTTTTTAATACCAAGAAGAACTAAAAAACCATAATCTATTTTTGAAATAACAACGCCATCAACGGCGACCGAAGCTGTTTTTACTTTTTGTACTACAGCTTTCATACCAACACCTTAGAGTTTATCCCACTTGTCATAACGACCTTTTGCTTTTTCAAGAGGATATTTTTTTGCGTTAAGAACCATTTTTTTCTCAATCGCACTGGAAATATCAATTTTTGCTGCTCTCGCAAAATTTATTGCAGTAATAACAACATCTGCCAACTCTTGCTCAATCTCTTCTCTATTTTTATCTACTTCTTGAAATGATTTTTGAGAACCAATCCATAAAAATTTTTCTACTAATTCTGATGCTTCAACAGAAATTGCCATGCTTAAATCTTTTGGCGTATGAAACTGATACCATTCGCGATCATCAATGAAAGCTTCAACTAAATTTCTCAATTCTTGGACCGTTGTTGTTTTATCAATCATTACATTCCTTAAATCTTTTTTATAATTATTCTACTTGAGGTTCTACTATCATTTGTGGTTCGATTGTTGTTTCAAGTGCCGGAAAAGCATCTTCTTTAATTTCAAATGAATCTTCTTTTTTTGTTGTTTCTGATAGCCTCAATGCTTTTTTTATACGAGCAGCTTCTCGTCGAATATTCCATTCTTCTTTTGCAATAAATACTGCGTAATCAAATTTATTTTTTATAGAATCCCACGCATGTCCAAAAGCTCCATCATCTTTATCATCAAAAAAAACTACACAAACAGCACGAAATCCTATTCCAAATGTTTGCACACCTTTACCAAATGAATAAGTGAAATCAATTGGTCCATCAATATATTTATTAACAAATTTAGACATTGCTCCATGTGCAATACCATCAACAAATTTATACACAGTGTAAAACATACCAACTCGAACAGCCAAACCAACAAATGCTTTTGATTGTTGCGCCTGCATTAACCCCAAAAAACAAAGGGCACTAAGAGCAAAAACCTTTTTATTCATCATCTCTCCTTTTTTAAAAAAGAGGCGGAACAAGACCGCCTCACACAACTAGTTTTTTGTTACTGATTCATCTTTTGATATTGAATCATCAACTTTTATTTGTTTTTTTTCTTTTTTGCTAAAAAGCTCTTTTAAATTAATTTTTTGCAAAAACCCAGACTTTTTCAATTTATTTTGAATTTCTGAGCCTTTCCAATACCGTTCTTTTATTTCATTATATTTTACGAGCGCTTGCTTACCATATTTTTTACCATGAGATTCTACTTTGTCACCAAAAGCGCAAACTTTGCCTTTACAACGCTCAAGTCTTTCTTTATTTTTTGGAGAAAATGTAGTTACAAAACCTTTGCTTACCTTAATAACACAGTAACCAGCCATTGTTTTCATAAAAAACCCGCCTAATTTCAATACTCCAGCTGACGCTGATTGCGTACCAAGTAAACTCATACAAAGTACTACACAAAGTTTTCTATTCCTGTTCATAAAAATGTCCCTTCTATAAAAGTATGTAAATAAAAAATGGTAATAATACAAAGAACTTCAAAACTTTCCCCTGCAAAAAAGATAGCATTTCAACCTTTAAAAGCAAGATTAAACCGATTGAAAAAGTTTTTTTAAATACTGGCCAGTATAACTTTTTTTACACGCTGCAACTTCTTGTGGAGTCCCTTGAGCAATAATCATACCACCTTGATCGCCACCTTCTGGACCTAAATCAATTAAATAATCAACGGTCTGCAAAACATCAATATTATGCTCTATCACAATCATTGAGTTTCCTTTATCAATTAACGTATTTAATACTTCAAGTAATTTTTCTATATCACAATTATGCAAACCTGTAGTTGGTTCATCCAAAATATACAAGGTATTTTTTCCACGCTTTGCAAGCTCATCAACTAACTTAATACGCTGTGCTTCTCCACCAGAAAGCGTTGTTGATGGTTGTCCTAACTTTATATAATCAAGACCAACCTCACACATTAACTGCAAACGTTTTTTTATTTGTGCATGCGCATCAAAAAACTGCAAAGCTTCATATGCTGTCATATCCAAAACATCAGCTATATTTTTTTCGCGATAGTTAATTTGCAATGTTTCTTTGTCGTAGCGCGTTCCATGACACCCTTTACAGACCATAGTAACTTCTGGCAAAAAGTGCATCGTCACTTTTATAACACCATCACCATTACATTCAAAACATCTTCCCTCTTTAACATTAAAGCTAAAACGCCCAGGTTTGTATCCTCGCGCATTACTTTCAGGAAGTTTTGCAAATAAAGCTCTAATTTTATCAAAAATACCAAGATATGTTGCAGAATTAGAACGTGGCGTTCTACCAATAGGATTTTGATCTATGACCACCATGGCATCGAGTGTTTCATCGCCACTCAAATCACCACTATGCATAACATCAGGTCTTTTTGCTTTCACTTTGGTAAACTCACGTGTAATTGCAGGAACTAACTCTTGCATAACCAACGTGCTCTTACCAGAGCCAGAAACTCCTGATATGCCACACAAAACACCAAGAGGAAACTTAACATTTAAATCTTGTAAATTATTTTTATTCGCATGTTCTAAAGTCAAAAAGCCGCTTGGCTTTCTTAAAAACCTTCGCGGTAAAATTTTTCTTTTCCCACTCAAATATGCTCCAGTTAAAGACTGTTTATTGCGCGCAACTTCTTGTGGCGTTCCAACAGCAACAACATTACCACCAAGCACACCTGCAGCAGGACCCATATCAACAATATAATCTGATTGGCGCATTGTATCTATATCATGTTCAACAACAACAACAGTATTACCTTGATCCCGCAAATGATGTAATGTCCTAATTAAACGATCGTTATCTCGCTGATGCAAACCAATACTTGGTTCATCCAAAATATACAATACTCCACTCAGCGCAGAACCAATTTGCGTTGCCAAACGAATTCGTTGTCCTTCACCGCCAGAAAGTGTTCGTGCCGAACGATTTAAAGAAAGATACGACAGGCCAACATCATATAAAAACGTTAATCGGCCACAAATTTCTTTCATTAAACTACGAGCAATTTCTTGTTCTTTATGCGTCAATGAAATCGAAGCGAAAAATTTTAAAAGTTTGCCAATAGAAAGAGAACATAAATCATAAATATTTTTTTTACCAAATGTAACGGCAAGCGCATACTGATTTAATCTTTTACCAAAACATAAACGACAGGTTTTTGTTTCTGCATACTTATCTGCAAAAAAGTCTGGATATTTTGTTTTC
>DAOVGZ010000076.1 GCA_030672115.1 bacterium
AATTATCAAAAAGCGCATTTAGTGTTTTTTCTTTCCTGCCTGCCGAACAAACGGGACCATGAGGGATAAACAAGAACGATCCTCTTCTTGCTTTTACTTTTATAATTAAAGCCACGGCTTCCAATTTATCATTATCAAAAACCCCAAGCCGCCAAATTTTCTCGCCGGTAATTTTATTAAATTCTCCCCAATTCCACGAATGCAAAAACGAGGTTTCTTTGCATATTGACATAAAATCTTCCCACTGTTTTTTGTCTGTTATTTCTGTAACTATCATTTTGATATTTCTATTATTTTTACAACCTTCTCAATGTCTTCAGTGTCTATTCTGTGATGGGTTGGCAAATTGACACATTTTGAGCTTACTTCTTCCGCGATAGGACAACTTCCTTTTTCATACCCCGCTTTTTCCAGATCAACTTCCGCCGGACCTATTGCCTGCGGAAACCAATCTCCCAAAATAATGTGATCCTGTTTTGCGTTTTCAATAAACTCTTTTTTATTTTTAACCAGTATCGTGTACCACAAATATATATTTTTCACATTTGAATCCGATTTCGGAATATTTATATTTTTGCTGTCTTTCAATTTTTCTTGATACAATTTTGCAACAGTTATTCTATGATCATTAAATTCATTTACCAATTTCAACTGATGAAGAGCTATCTTGGCTAGAGCGTTAGGCATTTTTGCCGGAAAATTTGGCGGTCGTTGATTACTTTTTTCCTCTTTTGAATATGCTTTGGGAGTAAGGTTCAGTCTCCCGGAAATGTGCATAATTATTTTCCCAATATTTAAAAGATAATATGTGTGAAATGCTTTGTAGGTTATTATTGGTTGCAAAAGTTGTCTTACTATCAAAAGCTTTTTAGGATACGATAGACCGTCTCTTTCTTCTTTTATTTTTTCCCCAAGCTCTTTGTTATTTGTCACCACCATACCTCCCGCCACACTGGAGATGATTTTATCTCTTCCAAAACTAAAGAACGCCACATCACCAAAAGTCCCTGTTTTTTTGTCTTTATATTCCGCCCCTAAAGAATGCGCGCAATCCTCAATTACATATAAATTATGTCTTTTTGCAATTTCCATAATCTCATCCATCTGAGCCGGATTCCCAAAAGTATGTTGAACAATAATCGCTTTTGTTTTGTTGGTAATCTTTTCTTCAATTATTTATGGATCTATATTATAAGTTTCTTTTTCTATATCAACAAAAACCGGTTTCGCCTTATGCCACATTATGACATTTGAAAGAGCTACTGTGGTAAAAGCTTGTAAAATCACTTCATCACCTTCTTTTATTTCGAGACACTTTAATATTGTATAGAGCCCAGATCTTCCACTATCAAAACTTATTGCACTTTCACAATCCAAACATTTTTTAATCTTTTTTTCTAATTTTTTTGGCTTCTCCCCTTTTTGTAATTTTTTCCATTTCCACGGTAAAAACAAAAATTTTGAAGCAATCAAAATGTCTTTTGCAGTATAGTTTGGCGCAAATGACGCAGCAATTGGTTGGAATCTTTTAAACATGGTCTTGTTTTAATAATTTCTTCATAACCACTCCAGCTCCCCGACTCTCAAAAAGAACAACTGTTTTTTTATCCAAATCTTTTTTTAACATTTGAACTGTTTTGTTAAAATCTTTTTCAAAAACAAACTTGTTTCCTTCGTCTTTAAAACTTTTATTCTCAGTGTTCAGTATATAAGCCTTGTCGCAAACTTCATCAATTTTACTAAATAATTTCTTGTGCACTTCCTCTGATGAATCTCCCAACTCTATAATCCCCGGAAAAACAATTATCTTTTTATAATCTTGATATGATTTGTCTAAATAGTCCAAAGCTGCAATTACCCCATCTGGATTAGCGCTATAACTGTCATCAATAAAAACAGATTCATTCAAACCTTCAATCTCTCTCAACGTAAACATGGATGGTTTTATTTTTTTGACAGCCTCTTTAATTTCTCCCAAACTCATTCCCAGATTTTCCGCGACAACAATAGCTGACAAAAGATTTTCAATATAATACACTCCTTTTATGTTTGTTTTGAATTCAACGTCCTTGTAATTAAATTCTAAACCATTTTCGCTCTCTTTTAACCCGGCAACAGCGTTAGCTGAAAAATACCTAACGTCTTTTACAGAAAATTTTCGTTTCTCTTTTTCTAATTTTAAAGTCTCGTTTATTACAGCAACTCCATTTTCAGGCAAAGACTCAATCAACTCAAACTTCGCTTTTTTAGTGTTCTCTACAGACCCAAACAAATCAAGATGCTGTTCGTTAATTCCGGTTAGTATTCCCATCTGTGGTTTAACAATCTCACACATCTCCGCAATTTCCCCGATTTTATACGCTCCCATTTCACAAATAAAATAATCATAATCGTCACTGACTTTATTTAAAACAGTATAAGCTACACCAATGTTAGTATTGTTGTTTCCCTCTGTTTTTACAACTTTGAACTTTTCACAAAGAATAGTATTTAAAAATTCTTTTGTGCTTGTTTTTCCGTAACTACCTGTGATGCCGATTACTTTAATTTTTTTTAATGTTCTCATTTTATCTGTCGCTTTTTTTATAATCCGTTTTTTTTGAAAATTAAAAATTGGATTAATAGACAAAACAATTACCATGACTAGAATGGGCGCAATCAAATAAAAAAACAGCATGAGTAATGTTGTAAAAACAAGAGAAAGATCCTTGTTAAAATAGCAAACAGTAGTAATACAAATATAGAAAATCAACGAAACAAACAAAACAAGTATTGCTTTAAAAGTTAGTTTCGGCCTTTTTAGTGTTCTCCCTTTTATTTCCAAAAGTATCTGATAGAAAGTAAAAGCAAAAAACATACCCGCCACATAAATAAAAAATGTTTGATAAAAACAAAAGACAAACAACACCACCAGACAAAGAAACTGGTTGTTCTTTTTTTCAAAAAGATTTTTTCCATCTTTGAAATGAGCTATCATTCGATCTGTTCGGTACTCCTTCACCTGCCAAAGCCAGAGGTAAAACAAATTATCTCGAATAATTTTAATCAAGGCCAACATTAATACAATGGTAAAAATAACTGACATTTTATTTTAGAAATTCAAAAATACTTTTAGTAAATTCTTTTGGTTTTTGATAAGGTAAGGAATGATTAGCATCATCTATTATTATCAATTTGGAGTTTTTGATTTTTTGATTCATGGTTTTTCCATCAGAAAGCAGTGTTGTCTTATCTAACTTCCCCCAAACTAGCAAAGTCGCAGGTTTTATTTTTTCCAAATACGACGTTAAATCTTCCTCTAAAACATTTTTCATTATATCTTTCATCTTAGGACTAGCTTGATAATAATCTTTTACGTTAGCTACTCGATACAATATTTTCTGCGCTGATTTTTGTAATCGTGAAATCCCCGGAAGAGAAAATAAAATCTTTCCCACTTTTGCTATAATAAAAAGTATTTTTTGTTTTATGGTTAATCTATGTTTTATACCCGCCGCTCCAGTCAAAAT
>DAOVGZ010000050.1 GCA_030672115.1 bacterium
AAACTTATTTGGAAAAAAATAATAAAGAGCTTATAAATGAATATGGTAAAAATAAAACAGCTTCTATTAATATAATAAATGATATTCTTATAGATGAAACAAAAAGTATAATTAAAGAAATACCTAAAAATATTTATAACCAAACAGCTAAAAAAATCAAACAATTACCAAAAATAACCGATTTTTCTTTATCTACTGGCCTATTTAAAGATTTTTATTCAATAATCAACAATCCTAAAAATAAAGAATTCATAGATATATATAAAAAAACTAACCGAATCAAAGAAGACTTAAGCAATTTGAAAACTAAACTTTTACTTTGTGTTGGAATGCAAAATATAGATGAAGAAGAAAAAAAAGAAATTGATAAAGAAAAATTAAAACAAATAAAACAAAGCAAATTCGATAAGAGAAAAGAAGATCTAGATAAAGAATATAAAGAATTTCAAAAAACTTTAAAAAGAAGAAAGAAACATAAAAAATCACCTGCACAACAAATGATTGAGGACTTAATTGAAGCACAAGAAAAATTAAATAAAAAATAAAATTCTATCCCAAAAAAAGAGCGGCTGAATTTTTAAAGTTCAGCCGCTCTTTTTTTTGTTCAATAATCTAAAATTGTTTTATTATTTCCAGTTCATCAATAATTCTACAAAAAGACGAACCCCAAACCCTGTTGCTCCTGGACGGAAGTACGAAATATCAGGAACATCAAACGCTGTTCCTGCAATATCTAAATGTACCCATGGAGTGTCACCCACAAAGTTTTGCAAAAAGAACCCTGCTGTTGTGGTCCCTGCCATATAACGTTTATCGCCAACATTTTTTATATCTGCAAAATTTGATTTTATAGCCGGCTTGTAATCATCATGAAACGGTAAAGGCCATACACGATCGCCAGAAATATCTGATGCCTTTTGTGCTTTTTTTATAAGATCATCATGTTGACTCATAAGACCACAGAAAAACGGCCCCAAAGCATACAAACACGCACCTGTTAATGTTGCAACATCAAAAAGAGCATCCAATTTAAATTTATCAGTGATATACGCCAGCGCATCAGCCAACACAAGACGCCCTTCTGCGTCTGTATTTAAAATCTCTGCTGTTTTTCCGTTGTAAAAGGTTATAACGTCGCCTGGCTTAAAAGCTTTGGCTCCTGGCATATTTTCTGCCAGTGCAGCAACGGCAACAACATTAACATCCGGTTTTAATTGCGCAATTGCTTCCATAGTTGCAATAACAGCAGCCGAACCTGACATATCATCTTTCATGCCTTCCATATAAGTAGCTGGCTTTAAACTTAAACCACCAGAATCAAACGTAATGCCTTTTCCGACCAAGCCGATTGTAGGCGCTGTTTTTTTCTTTGTTTTATATTCCAAAATAACAAATCGGCAATCTTGATCAGATCCACGAGAAACTGCTTCCATGCCACCCATGCCAAGTTCTTTAACTTTTTTACCATCAAAAACAGTAATTTTTAAACCATGTTTTTTGGCTATAGCCTGTGCATTTTTTGCCATTTGAGTTGGTGTCATATCCGATGCCGGAGAATCTATCCATGTTCGCGCATTGTTTACTGAGGCTGCAACTGTTTTGCCATCCTTAATTCCTGCAAGAATCGCTTTTCTATCTTTTGTTGCAACTAATATTTCGATAGTAAAATCATGTAACAGTTTACTTTTTTTGTCCGTTATAAACTTATCAAACTGATAACAAGCCATGTTAGCAGTAATAGCTATCTGTTTTGCTAGATAATCTGTTTTTACACCAAACAATTTTGATGATGGCAAAGAAAAACTAAGTGTTGCGTAGTTATTTTTTTCAGCAATACGAATCATTTTTCCAATAGCACGTCGCATTATTTCTACGTCAATAACCTTTTTGCTACGAGATGGTTTTCCCAAACCAATAAATAATAAATTCGTTATACCTTTTTCTAATGGAACAGGGATTAAAAGTGTGCTTAGTGCTGCACCAGTAAAATCTCGCTCTTTCATTAATTTTTTTAAGTGAGGAAAAAAACAGTCAGAACATTCTTGTAATGTTTTTGAAAAAGTAAAATCTTGTTCAACAAAAAAAACCAAACATTGTGCTTTTTGATCAAGCAAATGATTGGTTGCAAGTTTGATGTCAACCACGGGCTATCCTTTTGTATTTTGTTGTATAAAACAGTTTTTCTATCAAGTTTTTATGGTACCATAGCCCTTAACAAAACAACAATAAAACAAACGGCAAAAAAAAGGTCCTTCTTTTTCAAGAAAGACCTTTTTAGATTTTAATGTAATCAAATTACGTTTATTACCAACCCCATCCTCGATGACCCCATCCTCGCCTAAAACCAAAGCCGCCTCCCCAGCCATAACCACGGTAAGGCCAACCAAAGCCCCAAGAACCACCATAATAAGGAGCCCAACGATAAGAACGATCATACGATCTACGACGAGCCTCTCTCAATCTTCTTTTTTCACGGGCATCTTTTTGTTTTACCAGCTGAGCAATATCATTTCTAAAATTTTTATCTATAAACGCTCTTATTTCTGATGTACTTAAAAAACCTTTTATTGTTGCAACTTGCGCTCCACCTTTAAACAAAACAAAAATTGGTTCCTGTAATGTTGGTTTTTCTAATTTGTAATCCTGAGGGATATAAAAAAGTTTTCCCTGTGAAACATCTGCTGTTACAAACATAATTTCAGCATAATTATAAGGGTCTAACGAGCTTATTCTTTTAAATGTTTTTCTTAAACTTTTAATTCTGTTTCTTACACTTTTTTCAATGCGCATACCTTTTTTTGGTTTACCAGCGTATAAAAGAGCTACTACATAATTTTCTTCTAAAGCACGTTCAAATCGCTCTGCCGATGAAGCACGCTTATATCTACCAAAAGCGTCATTTAAAGCAATAAGAGCCAACGCTGCGATAGCAAGAACTATTGCTGCTTTTGCACCCTTACTTTTTAATAAAATTTTCATTTTTTACTCCTTTCAATCTCATGGCCAACATGAATATGCACAGCCACTGATTTAGTATCTTCATTTTCAATAATTTTTTGTTTTTCTTTAGAACTTAATACCCCTAAAACAATTTTTTTTGCAAATTTTCTTACTCGACTCGTATATACTTCTGGATTAGAAAAATATGAATCATAATGCCGACGGCCATCAGTTATCCATAATTTTTTATATGCGCTTGCAGCGTTGGAGTACACTTTTTTTACTGCTTTGATAGAAACTCTCTTATCATTCTTGCAATGAATCATAAGCAATGGAACTTTTACACGTTTAATTGATTCAGCAGGAAATAAAGGAGGCATAAAAACTTTTACGTCTTTTGTATCCATTTTGGCAACAGCCTTTAAAACAAGTTTTACAAATGATTGAACATACGGATGAAAAACATATTTTTGTAATAGCGAGCGACCTGGAATTTGAATTTCATATCCAAAAAGGGAAACCTTCATATGTTCTAGCCCTTTTTTTATAATATTTTCTGTTGCATCAAAAGGACAATCTAAAATCATTCCTGCAAAAAGCCCCGGATCTTTCGCTTGTGCTTCTATTGCAGCAACAGCTCCCATAGAAAAGCCATACACCAAAAGAGGTACATCTTTTGTATCTTTATGATTTTTTAAAAATTGCGCCGCAGACATAACATCATACGCTTCATCACGGCCAAAGGTACAATGTTGTCCCTTAATATTCTCACCATGCGCCCGCATATCAAAAATCATCGTATTATATAAAGGAAACAATGAACGCAAAAAAGCGACATCTTCTTTAGAACACATAAAACCATGCGAAATTAAAACAGTTCCTTTTGCTTTTTTTCGCCTTACCAAAACAGCTTTACGTAGAATTTTTTCAGTAGAATGCGCTTCTTTTTTAGAATATAAATCAACATACTCAACAGTTGCTCCATCAATTAACGATTGATCTCTTGCAGTGATACTTCCATAAATTTTTAAATATTTACCCATATCAGCATTTATACAAGCAAAAAAAATGGTTGTCATAACCAGCGATACGAGCAATCCTATAATTCTAAACCGTGCCCGCACTACCATTTTTTTTCTCCTTTTTTATTTTTTATCAACTATTCTTTCATTCTGCAGCAACTATACATTTTTTAATTACCCTTTAAAAAAAGGATAGCAGCGAAGGTTTTCATATTGCAACAATTTTAATTTAAAAAAGAGTTATGTGCTACAACAAAGAATTCAGTTGTTATATTTAAAAAAAAAGCCTGGCAACAAAGGCCAGGCTCACTAAAAAGAAGAGTTTTTAATTACTAAATTTTTCAAAAATAGACGTTTCAATCTCAGAGCTACTCAATGCAGTTTGAAAACGCTCTATTTCTTTACCTTTTTGAAAAACAACAAGAGTAGGAACTTTAAAGATAGAAAGTATGTCTGTCACTTCAAAAGCCTCTTGAGCATCAACTTTATATACTTTTATCTTTCCTTCATACTTTTTGGCAATTGCTGCAATTTTTGGCATCATTTGCAAACAAGAAGGACAATGTTGAGTATAAAAATCTAAAACAACAGGAATTTCACTTTTTTTAACAAACTGCTCAAACTCTTGTACTGTTGCTATATGCTCAAGATCAAGACCATATAAGTCTTCTTGCGCATCAACAAAAAAAGATGGTTCTAATTTTTCTTCTACAACAGTATTGAGTCCTAGATGTGTTAAAAATCTTTCAGCATCTAAACCTGCCTTAATTCCATTGCCAGACGCAACACCTGCTTGACGATACACCGGATCAGCTACATCGCCAGCTGCAAAAACTCCCGAAACTGATGTTGCTTGCGAACGTCCAATCAACTTTATATGTCCAAGATTATCTAGATCAAGTTGTTTTTTAAATATTTTTGAATTTGGAATTCTACCAATGGCAAGGAATACTCCATGAGCTTTTAAATCTGTTTTTTCACCTGTCTTGGTATTTAAAAGACGAACCCCCGTTACAAAAACACCATCACCGAGCACCTCTTGCACTGCAACGTTATATTTAATAAAAATATTTGGATATCCATTTAGATTATCTTGCATAACCTGTGAAGCACGCATAGAATCTTTTCTTACGAGTATTGTTACTTTTCCAGCATATGGCGCTAACTGCATTGCTTCTTCTGCAGCAGAATCACCACCTCCAACGACAACAACCTCTTCTGTTTTTTTATACAATGGAGCATCACAAATTGCACACGCACTAACGCCACCACCCCAATATTCTTGTTCTCCAGGAATTTTTAAATACCGAGGATCTGCTCCTGTTGTAATAATGACACTCATAGCATGTAGATTTACTCCATTTTGAGTTTTAACAATAAAAGGCCATTGAGAAAAATCGACATATGTAACAAGATCAGAAAGGAATTCTGCTCCAAATGTTTTTGCTTGTTCACGAACAATAGAAACTGCACTTGAACCTAACGTCCTTTTAATTCCTGGCCAATTTTCTACAAAACTAGTTTTTACAAGCTGCCCTCCTGGTTCTTCACCCTCTATTACAAGAGTTTTTAAGTTTGCTCTGCACGTATAAACTGCGGAACTAAGCCCTGCTGGACCAGAACCAATAATAACAACCGGAATCAAATTTTCTTTTCCAAAAACATCTTCAATATTGTAAGAAGTAGAACTATCACTATTTACACACCCAGAAAAAACTAAAAGAAAAAAACAAGGAACAATTACACTAAAAAAACTCGTAAAACATTTCACAAAAAAATCCTTCTATGTAGATTTAAACCTAAAGAACACTATTGAAAGAGTAAACTACTAGGCAAAAAATTCGACAAAAAAATAAAACAACTTTACAATACATACTTGAGAATCTTTAAAAATTAAACATATTTATACTGGGAAGTCTTACTTAAATGAATATTGCCAACTGCACAAAAAACTTACTGTTTTCTTTTTTCATTTTTGCATCATTCACAACACAACTACATGCTAAAAACGAAATAACCGCGCCTGAAGAATCTGTGCAAACAGAACAAGACTACTCTGATATAGACCTTGCAAGCCTTAGTCAAGAGCAGCTCTATGAAATGGAAAAACAATTCAATCAAAAAAAGGAGAAGTTGGAAATATTGACAGAAGTTGGTTTAACCCAAACTAAAAAAACAGATGGTATTTTAGAGAGTCTTGCCGGAGAAATTAATGCAAATGCATTTGGGGGTAAAAATAAAAAAAAGCTTCTTAATCAAATAAAAGCAGTAAGAAGTATTGTTGCAGAAATTAAAAAACAAACATTTGTTGAAGTTTCACCCGAAACAATCCAGTTCCTTGTTGCCTTTAATGAACTACTACTTGAACATATAAAAGAAGCAGTAAAAAAAGGATTTGAAGATTTTCCATCCATTGAAAACAAACTTCCAACACTACAAAAACGTTGTGCTAATATTTCAATAGAAACAATCGAAGAAAAAATTGAACAAATTGAACAAAATATATTCCAACTTGCTGTTTCATCACAATCAATAGGTCTTACTTGGTATAACAAAGCAAGTAGAGCAATTTATAATCTTTTAGCAATCGCACACCGTCGCAAGTGGGATTCAAGAATAATGATTGCTTCTGTTTTAGGGTCAATTGGACTTCATGCTCTTTCTACACACACTGAAGTTGGTTGTAAAATATTTGAAAAATTACGTTACAAAGCAAAAAAACTAAAACTAAAACTAAGAACTCAGGGAATTTCTGAATCTTCCTGTCTAGAAATTAGAAATGAAATTGCTAAACTTGAAGCACAAGCAACATTTATTGAAAACTATTCATATAACCAACTGTTAACACATGAAGTTAATAACCAAAAAAAGCAAATACTAACAGCAGAAGAAATTAAAATAAAAATTAAGGATGTAAAAAACCTCGAACAAATTCAAAAAATTGTAAATGAGAGTAATCAATTAACACCCTCTGGCTTTTTTAAAGAATGTGCTTATCTTAAACAAAAAAATAAACCTTGGCCTGTTTTTTCTTGGGCCGCTCGCAAATTTAGAAACATCACTGGTATGAATCCAATTTGGGACGATGGAATGTTACTTAACCCTGAGCAAGTTACACTTCTTGGCCAAACAGGAGTCGCCGTTAAAGCAACTGCTGCGATTGCTGTGGCAAGCTATTTACCTATCATGCGAGCATTCTATGGTGAAAGTTGGCATCTCCATTTTGGTGGTTGGATTGTCAAAAAAACAAAAATAGTATTTAGCAAACTTATTGGCGGCAATCTTGGCAAACAAATGGAGAAAGAACAGAAAGAAATTAATGAAGGTTCTGAACCAAAATATACTTTTGACGATGTTGTTGGCCTTGATCACATCAAAAGAACATTAGAAAACGTTCTTGAATATATTAAAAATCCAGAACGCTTTGACCGAGCAAACATTCCACCTGAACGCGGTTATCTTTTTACTGGTCTTCCAGGAACAGGTAAATCTTTTGTTGCTGAAGCTTTTGGTGGAGAAATAAGAAAAATATTTAAAGAATTAGGCCGAGATGAAGATGAACTCGGTTTTTATTCTCTTTCTGCAGA
>DAOVGZ010000056.1 GCA_030672115.1 bacterium
AGTTTACCAAAAAAATTTCGCTTGTCATGAGGGCAAGTAAAAACCTTTGTAGTAGGGTTTTTGATATTTATCTGGTTGTTGCTATGCAGGAGTTGCTGTGGCTTGTTGCAAACTGATTTGTTTACTTTTATAAACTTCGTAGAGCTTTTGCCAAGATGCTACTTTAAAATTAACATCAATGTATGCTTCTAATAATGCTAAGACAGTTTCGTTTTTGATTAGTTCTGGATGATCTTTAAATAAGGTATAAAAAGCATTTATAGTTCCAAGAATGTAAGGATGCGTTTTTTGCATATATCCTTCTTTGGATATCTCAAGAACTCTTTGTATAACCATTTCTTCTATAACTTCATACAATCCAAGTTCATACATAATTTCTACCGTTTTGTATTCGGCCTGGTATTCACATTTATACCAGATTTTTGAGCCACGATCTCCACCCTTGAAAGTATCGCCATAAAATACATGAACAACTTCATGACAAAGGGTTGCAAGTTGTGTGTTTGTAAGCGTATCGTTGCAAAATGTATTTGCAGGAAAATCTATTCCATTATATATATGTGAGATTGCAACGGTATTTTGAAGCTCTTTAAATATATCCTGGCGAGCACCTTGATATACTTTTAGATAGCCTAATTTTTTTTTAAGCCAGCAAGAAAAATGGTCGTATCGACTTTTTGCTAACAGTTTAAAAAATACTTGTGCTTGTTCTTGTACAAAAACTGGAGCTCGATGTTTTTTCTTTTTTATTGATTTTACAACCGGAAAAGCAATAAACATCATTGTTAATGGTGCAACTACTTGTGCAAACATTTCGAGGGAACCATAAAAAACCGCATTTTTTAATGAGTATGTTGCTGCTGATGCATCTATTGTGGAGTTTGTGCTGCAAATAAGTGTTGCAATTGCACAAAATATGAGTGTTGTTTTTTTGAAAGTCATTGAGTCCCTGTTTTTGCTATATGAATAATGCTTATGATTAGGATTTTTTCCCTTGGTTTTTAGTATGATTTTGTTTTTTTTAAAAGTCAATTATCTCTCTGAGGAAATCATTTTTTTAAACTCCCTTTTTTTATTGTAGTTTAGTCAGGTGTTACGTTCTGGTAGGGTTAAATTAAAGGAGAATTTTTATGAATAAAGAGCGTCTTTTTTTAGAATATAAAGCTTATAGTATGCGCAGGAATGTTCTTACTATGACGTCACTTGCAGGTTCGGGGCATCCTACGTCTTGTCTTTCGGCTGCAGATTTAGTGTCAGCTGTTTTTTTTCATGCAATGCGATTTGATCCGAAAAATCCAAATAATTCAAATAATGATCGTTTTATTTTATCAAAAGGGCATGCATCACCGTTACTTTATGCTGCATGGAAAGAAGCGGGTGTTATAAGTGAAAAAGAATTGTTTGGTTACAGAAAATTTGATTCGCCACTAGAAGGTCATCCAACAATGCGGTTTGCTAACTCAGAAGCTGCAACAGGTTCTTTGGGAATTGGTCTCTCTGTTGGTGTTGGTATGGCTTTGAGTGCGCAGCTCGATCAAAAAGATTTTGTAACATATGTTTTGATGGGAGATGGCGAAACAGCAGAAGGATGTGTGTGGGAAGCGGCAGAGCTTGCGCATTATTATAAAACAAACAATCTTATTGCTATTGTTGATTGCAATCGTCTTGGTCAGTCTGCTCAGACAGTGCATGGACATCATACTCATCGGTACGAAGAAAAGTTTGCAGCCTTTGGTTGGAAGGTTTTTGTTATTGATGGTCACAATATGCAGCAGATTGTAGATACGCTCGATAAAGCGAGCAAGGTAGAAAATCTTCCTGTTGTTATTATTGCAAAAACATTTAAAGGTTTTGGCGTTGAGCGTATTCAAGATAAATTAGGGTTTCATGGCAAAATATTAAAAAAAGAAGATTTGCATACTATTTATCAAGAGCTTGATGAAAAATTTCCTCAAGAAGCTGCATTTGATGAAAAAAGTTTTGTGTGGAATCCGCAGTTTACAAAAGAGCAGCGGACAGAGTCGGAGATACTTTTTGATCAACAAGAGCGTGTAGATTTTCATGAACCTACTTTCAAACAAGATGAATTGATGCCAACAAGAAAAGCATATGGCATGGCACTCAAAGAAGCAGGAACAAGAAGTAAGCGAATCGTCGCGCTTGATGGGGAAGTAAAAAATTCAACATTTGCACAGATATTTGAAGAAAAATATCCAGATAGATTTTTTCAATGTTTTATTGCAGAACAAAATATGGTTGGCATGGCAACAGGACTTAATAACCGAGGAAAAATTTCATTTGTTTCTACTTTTGGAGCGTTTATGTCTCGCGCGCATGATCAAATTAGAATGGCTGCTGTTGGGCAATCCGCATTAAAACTTGTTGGTTCACATGCCGGTGTTTCTATTGGACAAGATGGTCCTTCGCAAATGGCGCTAGAAGATATTGCTATGATGCGTACTTTGCCAGAATCTGTGGTTTTATATCCATCTGATGCAGTGAGCACATGGAAGCTTGTTGAACAGATGGCAAATTATAAAGATGGAATTAGTTATTTACGAACAACACGAATGGCAACCCCAGTAATTTATAATAATAATGAAACTTTTAAATTAGGCGGCTGTAAAGTTTTGCATAGCAGTGATGACGATAAAGCATGTATTGTTGCAGCCGGTGTTACGTTGCACGAAGCTCTAAAGGCGTATGATCAACTTAAAGAACAATCAATTAATATTGCTGTTATTGATTTGTATAGTATAAAACCTCTAGATGAAAAAACATTGTTAGAAGTTGGAAAAAAATCAAACAATACAATTATTACGGTTGAAGATCATTATGTACAAGGTGGTATTGGACAAGCCGTTGGTTGCGCGTTGGTAAACTCAGGTATAACGATAAAAAATTTGGCAGTTACGAAGTTGCCACGTTCAGGAACACCGCAAGAGTTGCTCTCTTGGGCAGGGATTGATGCCGCTGCAATTGTAAAGGTTGTTAAAAGTTTATAGTTTTTAGAATAAAAAAGGCCAGGAATATTTTCTGGCCTTTTTTATTTAAGTTTAAATAGTTAGTCAGTTTTAAATGGGGTGCCTATCCAACGATTAAGTTCACAATCTGTTCCATAATCATCTTCTTCTAATTCATTTATTTTTTTTTCTAGTTCTATTTCTTTTATTTTTAGATAACGACATTTTTTATATTGTTTGAAAGTATCGAACAATATATTATTGTTAGTTTTTATTGGCGTAGAAGAATGCATCAGGCGAGTTTCTATTGGTATTTTAGTTTTTTTTAATGTGTTTATTGGTGTTCTAATTTCTGCAGATATGTTTTGTAATAAATCGTCTATTTCATTAATAGTTTCTATATTTTCTCTACAATCCCTATCAATTGAGTTTATAATTGGATCAATTTTTTTTTGAAGTTCATTAAATGCATTTTTTTCTAATTTATAAAGTAGATTAAAATTTTTTTGCCTATAAAGGGCATCAAAGAGTTTTTGATTTTTTTCATTATAATCAGAATAAATTTTTAAAATCTTTTTTCTTTTTTCTAAATGCAGATTAGTTTTTCTATAAGTTTTTTTTAATTCATTATAATGATATTTGTATGTTGTTATGCGTGATATAGCATATAGGGCAGATAATGCAGCTGTTGAATAAGCTAATGAATGCAAAAAGGTGGTATTGTGTTTACTCACGGCATGACTAGTTGCGATGCCCAGTACAGGTAAGAGTGTAAGGGTATGGAAGTTGAAGCATATTTTTTTTGTAGTTTTTTTTGAAAAATTATTAGCGTTTTTTCGAATATTTTTTGTGTGAATATATTCGCCAAAGAGAGTTGAAGCATTTATTGAAAATTGAATTGAAAGGAATGCTCCAAAGAATAGTGTTTTTACTTTATTCATTAATATATCATTTCATTTTATATTTAAAATACAACGACGGTCTTTAATTTTAAGTATGGCATAACGCTATTTTTTGTAAAAAGGGTAATGGTTATCGCTTTAGGAGGGCGTTATTACAATTGCCAGTTCTTTTCTACTCGTAATTCTTCAATCATCAGTGGAAGGCGGCGAACGAATTTTTTTAGAATAAATTCAAGGTGGGTAATTGCTCGACCGTTTATCTTCACTTGCACTTGTGTAAGATTGTTTTGATCAGGAAATCGACGCTCAGAGAAAAATGGAGTATCACTATTTCTTTTTTTTGTTCCAAGCCATATCTTCTTCATATCCTGGAGTCCTTGTGGATCAAGAATTTGAATGAGGTCTAATTTGGAATAAAAAGAAATAATATGTTTAAACATTGGATCTTGAATAAGGGGTTTTGTTCTTTCTTGGACTGGGCATGCAAGTAAAATTAACTCATCAACAATAAAAGTTCTATTTCGACGATTTTGAACTTCAGCAAGGTGCAATGCAACGTTGCCGCCGTGACTATGAGTTATTATTTGTATTTTTGGAGCAACACCATCTTTTTTTATATATTCATCTCTTTTGGCAAGAATAAGATCATAAAGTTCTTCAGCAGCTTCTATGCGAGCTTCTATGCTTAATTTGCCAGACCACCCAAAAAAATAAAGATCTTCTTGTGGGAACTGGTCAGGAGCATTGTTTGTTAGTGTTGTGCCGACATCAAAAAGACTGTTGCCTTTGGTGTACATATTTGTATGCCAGAGACCGGGGATACTTTTAAAGAACGTTGGAGAAGCTGTTTTGCTTAGTCCGAGTGTTCCATGATCCCATATAATGATAGATCTTTGTTGTTTTGGGATAGCTTTGTTTGTGTTTTTTTTAGCTTCAATTATGTTTTCTATGGCTGGCATAGTTGCATGCGTTTTTTTCGCATTCTTGCATACACAGGTGGAAATCAGTGGAAGAATAAAAGAAAATAAAATTCTACGAAACAGTTTTTTACTCACCGTGCCTCCAGATTTAAAAATGGTGCGATTGTAAAACTATTAGTTCAATTTTAGTTTATAAAAAACCGTATTTTTTGTCAATTTGTCCTTTATTTAGGGCTGTTTTGCTTGTTTTAAATAGAATCTACTGGTATCTTCTTATAATGTTTTTACATAGATTTTGTTTGTTGCAGTGTAAAAATAATGTTTGTAGGCACCTTTATATGAGGAATTGCTTTATGATTGATATTCTTTTTCAGTGGATTACAACCAATAAGATGATTATTTGGTTGCTTGTCGCTCTTTTTTGTCTTTTTTTCGAGATGGGATCTCCTGGTCTTTTTTTCTTTTTATCATTTTTCTTTGGTGCAATTATTGCTGCTGTGAGTACTGTTTTATTTAAAACATGGTTATTGCAATCGACTGTTTTTGTTATTGGGACTTGTTTTTCATTTATTATGTTGCGTCAGTGGGTAAAAAGAGGGTCAAAGACTGTTGATACACATGCACAGACTAATATGTATGCTATGCGTTCAAAACGCGGCATGGTTTTGAAAAAAATTACCGCGGAAAAAATGGGAAAAGTGAAGGTTGAGGGTGAAATTTGGTCAGCACGTTCACTAAAGGGGGAAACAATTGAACAAGGTGTAATGGTTGTTGTTGTGCGCATAAAAGGTGCGCATGTCATTGTTGAAGAAACAAAGTAAAATTGCTTAAGGAGTTTATTATGGTTATGTTTCCATTTTTTGGTTTTGGAACCATTATTGCAGGTATCATTCTGTTTTTTATTATTTTTTTATTCAAGTCTGTGTATATGGTCAGACAGGCAGAATCTATTGTTGTTGAGCGACTTGGTAAATATGACAGAGTTTTAAGGCCCGGCTTGCATGTTATTGTTCCTTTTTTAGAAAGACCAAGATCTGTTTTATGGACTTATGTAAGAGATATTGATGGTCGTCGTCATTATCGTTATTCAAAATCTATTACAAGAATAGATCTTCGTGAATCTGTATACGATTTTCCAAAGCAAAATGTTATTACTAAAGATAACGTGACAATGGAAATTAATGCTTTGCTTTATTATCAAATCACAGATCCAAAAGCTGCTGTTTATGAAGTTAATAATTTGTCAGAAGCTATTGAAAAATTAACACAAACAACATTGCGTAATATTGTTGGTTCTATGGATCTTGATGAATCTTTAGTGTCCAGAGATTTGGTTAACACAAAATTGCAAACCATTTTGGATGAAGCAACAGATAAATGGGGTGTAAAAGTTAACCGTGTTGAATTACAAGAAGTTAATCCGCCAGCTGATATTCGCCAAGCGATGGAAAAACAGATGCGTGCCGAGCGTGATCGTCGTGCGACGATTTTGGAAGCTGAAGGTTTAAAACGTTCTAAGATTTTGGAATCTGAAGGCGTTAAAGAATCAAAAGTTTTACGAGCAACTGGTGAAGCAGAATCAAGAGTTATCAAAGCAAGAGCAGATGCAGAGTCGCGTTTAAAAGTGGCCGCAGCTGAAGCAAAAGCGATTGAAATGATAAAAAATTCTGTTTCTGGTAAAGATCCACTTCCTTACATGGTTGCAATGCAATACATTAAAGCTTTGCCAAAAATGATGGAAGGCAAAGATGATAAGATGATTTTAGTTCCATATGAAGCGAGTTCATTAGTTGGTTCTCTTAGTTCTATTAAAACAATTTTTAATGGACTAGAAGTTAAAAAATAAACATTTAGTTTTGATTTTTAAGGCGGTGCTTCGGTACCGCCTTTTTGCTTTGTAATTAAATACATGAATATTTTTTTATAAGATGAATAAT
>DAOVGZ010000055.1 GCA_030672115.1 bacterium
TGTTTTTTTCAAAAAAGATTGAAAATATTTATGCTGCATAAGCAACTTAACATTTTCAAAAAAAACGAAACTATTTAACTCCCTATTATCCCAAAGCATAAAAAGTTTATATTCTTCTGACCCGAGAATAGATTCACAAACCGTCCTCCTGCAATAATCCTTTTGTGCATAAAACTCTAAAATCTTCATTTGTAAAAATAATTCTTTATTTACTTTTTTTGGCGAACTACTTTTATCAAGACATTTATTCAATACATCTTTCAAGTTTAGACTCTTGTCATCATCATAGCGACCTTCATCGAACAAATTAACAATCGATTTTATTGATGGCGACTCTTTCAAAAAATCTTCAATAAGATTTTTTTCTACTCTTTTTAAAAAAATAATATCTTTCATATCTGTGTGATCGTAATATGGAAAAAAAGTTTTTTGTGTATAAAAAGCCTTAAGGTCTTCCTGTTTTTTAAACATTTTATCTGTAATCACAAAATTTTTATTCTCTTTTAAAAATTCAAAAACATTGTCATTTTCACCTTTAACAACCATCTGAACAAATTTTTCTTGCTTTTTAAACCCTTTGTTGTTTGAAAATTTTTTCATACAAAAAGTTTTTGTATGAAATGCCCCAACTAAAAAAACAAGAACAATAAAACGTTTTTTCATGAAAAATGTTCCTATGTAAAAAATGGCTATTGCTACCTGTAAGCAACAATAATATCTTCACATAATAATTCAAAGTTTTTAAATATGTTTTTTAATTTTCTTGAGTTACAACAAGAGCATCATAAAAATTAAATCCTTTTTTTATAGATAGCGGAAAAGCAAAGTCATACTTTTTTTTATTCTGTGAAAAAAAAGAAAATCCTCGGACATTTCGTTTTTTTATATTTTTATTTACCTTTTTTAAAATAAGATTCAATTTCACCTTATCCATAGAATCTGCTTGCGATCGATATGATGATTTATAAAAAGATTCCAGTTCTTGCTTGCTTAATAATCCTGTAGCAACAACTGCATCTTTTTTATTTTTTTCTTTACTTTTTTTACGTAAACAATCAAGCGCGTAAGAAATATTTGCATTTTTTTCAAGCATCAACTCAAAAACATCATAATTTAAAGCTTGCATAGCTTTTGCGGCTATAGGCAATTTTCCATTTAAGGTAAAATCGGGATTTTTAAAAAGATCTACTACATTTTTGAAAAAACAATTTTTATATAACCTAGAATCTCCTGATTCTTTTATTAATTCAGAAAAATAAATCTCTTCTTGCATCAAATCAAAAAGAGCATTTTGCAATACCCCTGTTTGTTCTAAACTTTTTATTAACTCTTGATTTCCAGCTTTACCAAAACAAAACTTTATAATATTTTTACACCCGTTTGCTGTTATAGTTTTATTTGATTGTTTACATCGGTCAACAAGCTTTTTCATAAATGAACAATTGTAATGTTCTGAATTTTGTGTTGCTACTGCCAACATATTGGGTTCAACAGATGCACCTCTTTCTAACAACAACTGCGCAGACGCAACATAGCCATGATTTAAAGCACTAAACAAATAATTATCTAAACCATCTGAACATGCATATGTATACTTTTGCAAAAGATGCTCCAAAATTTCATCATTTCCTTGCACTATTGCAAACCCCAAAGGGCTTGCAAAACTATAAATATCAATATTTTCAGCTAGTATTCTTGGTTTTATTTTTTTAATCCATTCTTTTACTGATTTCATATCTCTATCCCTGATAGAAATCATCAAATGTGCTTTTGCTCCCTCTGCAAAAGATTCTGACAACAGTTTTTTTGCAAATAATTTTGAATATGTACCATTATAAAAATACTCTTCAAACGCATTAAGTTTTCCGTTTTTATAATTACCTGACGGTCTTTTATAACGCTTGCCGACCAACAAACCATTTTTAAAAAACAGATCCATCATTTTTGGCATAGCAAGCTTAAAAAAACGTTGATTATTTTTACCTGCCGCTACAATAAAATCACACCACCCCCACTTTTTCTTTTGGCCATATAGTTTATTAATATCTCCTTTTTGTTTTTTATATTGCTTTAAAAATGCTTCAAGAAATTCTGAACGTTCAGAATGAATAACAGAACCAATAATCCATGGGTCAAGAACAGTATCAGAGTCCATATGCTTAACAAGTTCAGCAAATAATTTTGTATCATAACCACAAAAAATATTTGCCCCCTTCCAAATGCAAACAGAACCAACTTTATCCATATAACGAGGAACTCTTTTTTCCGTTTTTAAAATAACGTCAACTAAAAATTTTTTCGTTATTTTTATTTTAGAATTTTTTCTCAACAAAGATGTTGCTTTTGAACAATCACCATTTATCAAAGCATCTTTTAAACGAATTTTTGCTGAAAAAATTTTCCCTACACTATTAACAAACTTTCTTGGTTTCATTGTTAAAATGTTTGCACAAAACGTACTACAAAGCACACAAAAAATAGACAGTAAAATTTTTCTCTTCATTACCTTCCCCCTACAATAATTATACAATTACTAGGAAAAACGTAACAAAAAAACAGTGACAAAGTGAATAAAAATGTTTTTTTATTTTCTCTTGAAAATACTTATGCGCAAGTTGTCAGTATGAAAAACAAAAAGACCTACCAAGATCATAGCGGCGCATACACCAAACAAAAACGTTAGCTGTTCCCCTAAAAACAACCAACCAATGAGTGTAACAAAAATAGAAATAGAAAAACCGGCCAACGAGACCAAAGTAATTTGATATTTTTTTAGACAATATGCATACAAACCATAACCAGCAATGTTTCCTGCAACAATTGTATATAAAAAAACAGCCAAAAATACTGGTACCGAAGGAATAGAAATAGATGATATTGGATCAACTACTAATGATGTTCCAAGAGCTAAAACACCACTTAAAAGCATAGAAACTCCATTAATCTCTGTTGGTTTGTATCGTTCTTTTTTGAGTAAATTTCGAACCAAAATCCACCCATATCTTCCAACAATAATAGATCCAACAGCAGCAAGTTCTGGCCATGAAAAAATAAACCATGCATGTAATGGTTGCTCACTCAAAGATCCAGAAGAAAGTAATAACAAAACACCCAAAAATCCGATTGTTATACCAAGAAATTGTTTAAAAGAAAGTTTTTCTTTCCAAAGAATATATGCATACATAGCGGTCACAAAAGGATCTGAACTTCCAATCAGTGCAGCTTTTGATGATGGCATCCCCTTGAGTGCGTATGCTTTGAGTAATGAAGGAATATAGGTAGTAAAAAGAGAAATACCTAAAATAGTAAGTAAATCTTTTTTAATATGAGAAAATTTTAATCGATCACTTTTTTTATAGTTGTATATAACCATAATAAGACCAGCACAAAACATGCGAATGCCAACAAAAAAAGTTGGTGGCAACCACCCTAAAAGAACTTTATTGGCAGAAAAACCACTCGCAAGTAAAAAATATGCTAAAAAAAGTAATGTCACGATCAAGCCTCCATTAAAACGTTATTATCAATAGTAGAAAAAAAAAAACCATAAGATATGATTACCTTCATAATACCAAATCATTAAAAAGATAAAACCCCTAACTTAAAGGCATAGTAGTGAAAAAAAATCAAAACGCCCCTGTCATAAAAACAAATTCACCCCAAAAAATTATTCTAACCGGTGGACCATGCTCCGGTAAAACATCTCTTATTCTTGCTCTTCAAAATCGTGGTGAACACATTCTTAAAGAAGCTGCAACCGATTGGATTTTGTATCAACAAGCATGTGGAAACGATCGCCCTTGGGAGAAACCGGATTTTCAACACCATATTTTTAAACTGCAACAACAACAAGAACAACGTATCCATCCACAAGCTCAACGAGTTTTTTTAGATCGAGGAACTCTTGACTGCCTTGCATACTTAGAAATAAACAACCCTTTATATGGTGAAATCGAACAAAAAGCAAAAGCACATTTGTACGATTATGTTTTTTTAATTGCACCGCTAAATTTCATGCAAACAAATACTGTAAGAAGAGAAAACAAACAAGAAGCACAACAATTACACAAAAAATTAGAGGCCCTTTACAGAGCCTCTGGTTATAATCCAATTACTATTTATCCTGAAAAAACCTTAGAACTTCGTGTTGATAAAGTTCTTAAGCATATTCCAAAATGTTCTAATTTAAACCCATATGCTTACAAAATGCCGCATCATTTGGTTCGCGACCAAGAAAATCCTGAATCAACTTATTAGGATCTTTACTGCCACCTTTGCTTACAATAAGCTCAACATAACGATGACCAGCATCTGGTTTTAATAACCCTTGTTGTTTTATATGTTCAAAAACATCGGTAGAAAGTATCTTTGACCAAATATAACCGTAGTACCGAGCTCCATAACTCATCAGATGACCAAATGATGCATGTTGATGTACCGTTTTATCAAGAGCAATATGAGGTACAACTTTTTTTTGTACATCCCAATACACCTTATCTAGATCTTTTTGAGCACCAGACTTAAAGTATTCTAATGATAAAAGAGCAAAAAATGCTTGTCTTTGCCAAAACCAACCACGGTCAAACTGTTTTAGAGCAAGAATTTTTTCTAACTGTTGGTCAGAAATAGGTTTACCTGTTTGATAGTGTTTGCTTATTTTTTTTAAAACTTGCGCATCTAACAACCAATCTTCCAACATTTGTGATGGAACTTCTACAAAATCGGTTGTTGTTGATGTTCCAGCCTGAGAAATAAGACGAGTTCTTCCCAGAACATGATGCATTGCATGACCAAATTCATGAAACAATGTATTTACTTGATCAAGTTTAATTAATGATGGCCTATTTTTAGTCGATGGTGGGAAGTTTGCAACAATAAACCCAACGGCAGGCCATTCATTTTTTTCTTCTGTAAAACCGGGAAGAATTCCAAAATGCGCAGCATGGCCAAATTTATTTGGGCGAGGATGTAAATCAAACAACATATAAGAAAGAAGTTTTTTACTGTCGGCATCAAATAATTTTGCCAACTTTACATCAGGATGCCAAAATTGATCCGTTTGAACCAACTCGAACCGTACCCCAAAAAAATCTTCGTACAATGAAAACATCGCATCAAGAGTATTTTCTAACTGAAAGTACTGAGCAATCTTATTTTCATCAACCGCCAACTTTTTTTTATACGCATTTAAAATAAAACGTATATCCCATGGTTTAAATATCCCTTCCTTAGTCAACACAACAGACTCGGGCAGTTCTTTTTTTAGCAATTCAAATTCTTGTTGTTCTTTTTTGTTTAGTTTCTTCAAAAGATCATTTAAAAATGCATCTGCACGTTCTGGCGTTTTTATCATTTGATTTTCAAGATTCAAATGTGCATAACTTTTATACCCAAGAAGTTTTGCTAACTCATCACGCTTAGCAATAACATCTTTAAGTACTTCAACGTTTTTTGGATATGCTTTGTTATTAAATGAACGATACAAACGCTTTCTTGTTTCTTCAACCGTACAATTATCAATGATATTAAAATACGTAGGATAATCTGTTTTTAAACGATATAAACCTTTATCTGTTTTTTCCAAAGCATTAATAAAATCTTGCTCTACTCCAGCAAGTTCCTCACCTGTTGCAGTGATTTCTGATGCATCATCAGAAACATTCCGCCCAAAAACAAGACTTGCATCAACAAGTTTTTTTCGTAGTTCTTGTGTTTTTTTACGCTGCCCTTCTGGGAGATCAAACCCTAAACGCTTGAACCCCTTAAGAGTTTCTTCTATAAAATAAATCTGATCATCACGTAATTTTTCTTTTTTACCATTTCCATCAACATATGCTTTAAATGCTTTATAAAGTTCAATGTTGCCACTTACAAAATCAATTTCAAATTCAGATACAACTTTTAATGCATCATGAGCAGCCCTACGAACTTGAAGATCAGGGCTTACCTCTTTTAAAACTGCGCAAGCATATCCAAAAGGATTAAGGTTCGAGTTTCGGTCAAGAAGATCAAGCGCCCCTGCAGTATTTTCAAACGTTCGTTGATCTGCTGGAATAGCAATAATTTTTTCAATCATACCTTTTGCGCGTTCAATACTTTCATCCAGACGTTTTTTTATTTCTTGCGGATTTTTAGGAAATAAATAAGCAAGATCATCTACTGTTTTAATTTCTGCAAACATACGTTCCTCTTGAATAGTTCGTTTTTTATCACACCTGCTTATACCAAAAACCGTTACTACAACCGCAGTAATAGCAACTCCTGCAAAACCTATACGATTCACAATAAAACCTTTCTTTTTTATAATTATAAAGACTAACGATAAGTATAACAAAAATAAAAAACTTTAACTTGATTTCTATTTGCAAATATCACCAGAGAAACCCTCAGCCTAAAGCTCTTGCGAGTTTTTCTAAATGCGGTACATTGAAAATAGAAGTTTAAAAGTTTTTATAAAAAAACACCAAACAGCGAAAACCCAAATTATGAAAAAATTACTATTTTTATCCCTTTTATGCATTACAACAGGTTCTTTTATACCTACTTTAAAAGGATCTGAAATTGAAAAATACTCCAAATGGACTGATAACGACTTTGATATACATTCAGAAGAAAGAAGAACAGAAATTTTTTCAGAAATAAAAAAATATGAAAACATAATTAAAAATAGGCCAAAAGTAAAAGAACTTATTGACGAAAAACAAATATCTTTCACACATATCGCAACTGTGCAAAGAGTAAAAAAAAGATTGAACGACAACTCAAAAGAAACATATCTTTTTTTTAATAAAAAACTTAAAAAAACAAATAAAAAAATAGAACAAGATAAAAAAAATAAAATAAAGAACGCAGGACTTTTAATGTACTCTTATATTTTAAAAACTATCAGCAGAAAAAAACTACCCAAAAAAGAATTTTTACTATTTGAAAAA
>DAOVGZ010000067.1 GCA_030672115.1 bacterium
AAAATAAAAATATTTTTAAGGGGGACATCATGAATTCTATTAAAAAAACCATATTACTTTTTTTTATAATTTCGAATTTTGCCAATAATACGAGCAAGACAATGGAAAATAAAAAAGACCTCTATAAACTATCATTTAACGAGACAAACGTTTTTTTAAATAAAAATGAAATCAAACAATCCAAACTTCTTTCTGGCTATATCAAACTAAAAGATTTCAAAAAAAGAAAAGAAGAAAAAGAACTCAAACAATCCAAACTTCTTTATGACGATATAGAAACAAACGATTCCAAAACAATTGACTTTTCAAACCTTCTAAAACAAAACACACAACAAGATGTTGAAACTTTTTTTAATCTCCTTCAAAAAAAAGAAGTCCCTGAACAATTAAACTCTAAAGAACTTACAAAACAGATTAAAATTATAGATTTTTTTAATTGCCCTACCTTACTGAATCAATGCTCAAAACTATTGTTAAAAAAAATAGAAAAAACAAACCTTTCAAAAAAAATAACACCTTTATATGATGTCCCTGAGCACATAAAAAAATATGTTCTTACCCCTCTTTTTTTAAAAAAATTCAACAAAAAAAATCAACTTTTCAACCCTGATTGTTTAAATACCTGCAAAGTACCAACAGCCTATAAACTAAATTACAAAAGCAGAATGATTAATACTCTATCTCAAGTTTCCCCTAATAAATTTCTTTTTTCTTATTCAAGTTTTTGCCCAAATGAAAAAAGCTCTTACAATATAAATTCTAAAAAAATATTTCTTTACAATATTGATACAAAAAAAGTCTTAAAAACATTTAAAAACAACAAAAATAATATTCAAAACATTTGCTATCTTGCAAACGAAAAATTTTGTTCAACAGATATAACAGGATTAATAAAGTTATGGGATCTCAATAAAAAAAACGCACTTGGATCATTTACCTGTAGTGGCAATCCGCAGTTTAGTACTATCGCCCTTGATGAAAATCATATTGCAACATCAAATCGAAAATCTATTTTTATTTACGATATAAATAAACAAAAGCAGCAAAATGAACTCTTGTCTAAATATGAAAACTTAACTGATTTTTGTCAGCATGACACAAATATTTTATCTTCATGGAATGACAACACAATAAAGCTTTGGAATATACATGAAAATAAAAGTTTAAAAAACTTCACAAATAATTCTTATAGCCAAACCGTTCGTCTTTGCAGCCTAAACGAATATCAATTCTTATCTGAATCTATGTGTGGAAATACATACCTATGGGACACAAGAAAAGAAAAACCAATTTGGATTAAAGGGAAAAAAAATTCAAGTTTTTTTAAATCTCTTATAAAACTTGATGAAAACCTTTTTGCATCATCAAGCTGGAATGGAAACATAAGCATAAATAACATCTTAGATGGTAGTACCTATAAAACATTTTCATGTAATGAAACAGGCCTAGGGTGCAATAGCCTCTTTAATGGTAAAAACAAAAGCCTTATTATTATTTCTTACGATCAAGGAATCATCAAAAGCTTTGAATACGATCAAGAAAAAAAATGTTCGTTAGAGCAGCTCATCCTTTGCTCCCACTTATTACAAGAAAAAAATTTTCCAATCGATAAAAACCAATCTTTATATCAAATATTTAAAACATTAACACCTAGAATGAAAAAGAAATTGATCACTTATCAACTGGTAAAGCCACCTTCTAAAACAAAGCTATTTTTTGAATATTTTAAAAAAAAAGAAACCAAATAAAACCTCCACGGGTTAAAACCCGTGGTATTGATAAATTTTCAAAGGAAGCATTTTAATTTTAGACGCTTCGCAAAGCTTTGCTTTGCTCAACTTGCCAGCTATAAGGAAAAAATTCATCCCCTGATTTAAAAGCCTGGGGTATTTTTTTACATTAATAAAAAAAGTATACTCCTAAAACATGACAGTAAAACACATGCTCGCTATACTGCAAAAGAAATTTAACGACATCATTAAGCTCAAGGAGAACATCGCATGATGCACAAAAGTATGCTACACGCTGTTGGAAATACACCACTGGTTAAAGTAAACTTCAAAACACCTGCTTCCATTTATGCAAAGCTTGAATACTTTAATCCAAGCGGAAGTATGAAAGATCGCTCCGCTTTATATATGATAGAAACAGCAGAAAAAGAAGGGCTTTTAAGACCTGGTGGAACTATTATTGATGCATCATCTGGCAACCATGGTATTGCCGTTGCCATGATTGGTCAGCTCAAAGGTTATAAAGTTATCATTACTGTTTCAGAAAAAATTAGCCAAGAAAAACTACAAACTATTCAAGCATACGGAGCGCAAGTTATTATGTGCCCATCCACAGCTTTTATAGAAGATCCAAAAAGTTATCACTCTCAAGCGGTTGCTCTTCAAAAAAAAACACCCAACTCTTTTATGCCCAATCAATATTTTAATGTTGTCAATGCGCAAGGGCACTACAATTCTTTGGGGCCTGAACTGTGGAAACAAACAAACGGAAAAATAACACACTTTTTTGCAGGAGCAGGAACAGGAGGAACTGTTAGCGGAACAGGAAAATATTTAAAAGAAAAAAATCCCACCATAAAAATAATCGCTATTGATGCCGCAAATTCTTTATATTCAACAAAAGGAAATCCCAAGCCATACAAGGTTGAAGGAATAGGCATCGATTTTGATTCTGAAGTTTTAAACCATAATATCATCGATGAAATAATTCCAGTATCAGATGGAAACGCACTTCCTATGCTCAAAATCTTATCTGTTAATCATGGAATGCTTGCAGGACCAAGCAGTGGAGCCGTTGCCTACGCAGTAGAACAATATACAAAAAATTTAAAACCAACCGATTGTGCAGTTATGATTTTTGGAGATTCTGGACGCGCCTATTTAACAAAGAATTATTATTAATTTTTTATAAAAAATCTTCAATCATTTTAATATTAATTGATTTTGGACGGCGGCAATATTTTCCTTCAATAATATTGCTGCCTAAACATTTTGAAGATTCGTATTCCCGCTTGAACGAAGGCCTAGTTGCATGAACCCACTCCCATCCAAGCTTAGAAATTAATTTTGCTATTCGAGAGATATGAGAACCTCCAGCTACTGCTAAATAACTTCCCCTTTTATTTGACTTAACAACACTATGAAGCATTCGTAAATCAAACAAAATACTATCGAAAGTAAGTATTTTTTTTAAAAAAGCTAATCTATTTTTTTTATTCGTCATTATATCTAAGTACTGAACAATAGTCTTATCTTTATATTCATACAACTTAAATTCATTCATCTGTTTTTTTATATTTAACATTGCATGTCTATATAAATCCCTTAATAAAACTTCATCATCATAAGATAATATTTCATTAAATACATTTTCTATTTCTTTTACAATCGAATAAACCATTGTCTCTTTAACAGAAGGAAATATATTTGGATCAGAATTTAAATTATTTAAAACAGGCCCTAATGAAGCAACCCGACAATAACGATATTCAAAATTCTCCAAATTCATTTTTAAATCTTTACACAATTTTGAAAATCCTGCTAAAACCCCGCCTCGAGCATGAACAAAAAAACGACCACATGAAGTAGAACCACTTTTTGCAGGAGAACTGATATCTTCAGCGCCAACATATAAAGAACCGGGATAACATTTTTTTAAAATTTCAGACAAATCTGAAAGTTGCACATCATTTATTTTATTTGTTCTATCATGAAAATCACTCAAACCAATAAAATAATTATAACGAGCATATTGACGATCCCATTTTCTAAGGACTACCATTTCATAAATAAAAGATTTACTAATCATAAAAAATAATAAACCAATTCCCGCTATAACTTTTGTAATTCGCCCCATAAAAACACCCCCCTTTCCTACAATATCAGTCTTCTAAAACTTGCATTATTGGTTTGGCGTAAGACATAGCTTGAATTGCATAAACCTTTGAGCTTGGACCGCGATTTAAAAGTCGCATTGTATGTTTTAATTCTGTAATAATATAGCCTCTAGAGTTTTTTGTTACTGCAATAACAAGCGGTCGAGCTTCTTGAGAAAGCAACATGTTTTGACCAATAAACAAAGATCCATCTACAGTAATTTTCGCCTTAAACTGTTTCGCTAACAAATCGTCACGATACCCTTTTAAGTTAATTTTTTTACAAAAATTAAAAATTCTCTTATCACCTTCAAACGAAATAATAGGTAAAATTTTGCCAGCATCATTTACAATTGAAAATTCTCGCAACCAACCAGCCTTAAGATCTTCATTTGTTTTAACAACGCCAAACATATCAACCGCAACATTTCTTGTTGCTACCTTAAATTGAGGTGTTGCCAAAACGTTATAATTGTATTTAAGCTCATAGCGCAATGGGCTACCTGTTTTATTTAAAACAAAAAGATTTGTCGCCCCTGCAAACCAAAAAGCTCCAAAACCCCCAATCAATAATACATATTTTGAAATATTCACAATTCCACCTTTTTTTTAAAACTTTATTTTTAATAAGAATCTAAATCTTTTCCTTTTACAAAATAATAAAAATCAGCGGGAGATAAAGCATCTGTCGGCAACGACACCACGTTAAAATCAATCCCATTTGATGCGCGTGTTATAGCAAATGCCAACGGCAAAATAACATCTCTAACATCTTCTTTAATAACAACTTCTTTATTTTTAAGTCGACCGCCCATCATATCAAAGTACCTACTCTGACAAACGGACTTATTTTTTTTAGGATTTAATTTTTTAAATTCAGCACACGCTTTATTTATTTTGGCATCGCTCAGGCTAACAATGCGACTTACCACAGAAGATTGAATCTGCTGCTGTGATCCAACAACACCAACCGTTTTTGTTTCAACTTCATTTTTAGTATTACGAACTCGAATATACCTAATTAGATTAGTTCCTAATAACGTCAAACCTTGATTGTACTTTAATGTCACTTTTCTTTTTGAAACCAAAGGCCAAATGGCATAATAATCAACTTCGACAAAAATTGACCCCTCTTTAACTTTATTTACAATAAAAAGATTTGTAGGCACCATTGTGCTACAAAAAGAAATTAATATACCTGCCAATAAAAACTTATATTTTAAAAACTTCATTATAGCCCCTTGTTAAACTTTTATTCCTAATAGAAATTATAACAGCCAGAGAGCCTTACCTGCAAGAAAAAGAAAGAAA
>DAOVGZ010000103.1 GCA_030672115.1 bacterium
AAGATCAAAACAAAAGCTTTGATTATGTTGCAGACGGAGTTGTGCAAGGAACACTTTTTGATTTGTTGGGAATTGAAAAACCTGTATATGAAGTTAGTGTACAAAAAATAGATAAACATTATTTTCAACCACGAGAATCTAAAAATGGATATTTTCAACTTCAAAATAGGCGTTATTTGGGCAACAAATATAAATTACTTGGGTTTATTGAAGATATAATTTCCGAAAAATGCGGTTCAATAAATTCACTTTGTGATATTTTTGCCGGTACTGGAGTTGTTGGCGAAAGATTTAACAATCCAGAAATTAAAATCATTTCCAATGATTTTCTTTCTGCAAATTATGCTTGTTTGCAAGCATTTTTAGGAGTTGCTGAAAATATACAAAAAAATATTTCTGAAAAAATAGACTATCTTAATAATTTAAAAAATGATGAACAAAATTATTTTTCAAAGCATTTTGGCGGAACATATTTTTCAGAAGAAAATGCGATAAAGATTGGAGTTGTAAGAGAAGAAATTGAAAATATAGCTAAAAATGACAATGAAAAAAATATTTTGATTTGTTCACTACTTTATGCAATGGATAAAGTCGCAAATACAGTTGGTCATTATGATGCTTACCGTAAAAAGTTGGATATGTTGAGACCAATAAAACTTTTGATTCCTGATATAGATTATTCTCATAATCAAAATAATGAAGTTTATAGAGAAGATACAAATACACTTATAAAAAAGATTTTTTGTGATGTTTTGTATATTGACCCACCTTACAATTCACGCCAATATTCTGATGCTTATCATCTTTTAGAAAATTTGGCAGAATGGAAAAAACCAGAAGTTGTTGGTATTGGGAAGAAAATGGATCGTTCTCATATCAAAAGTGACTATTGTCTCAAAAGCGCAACGAGGGCATTTGCAGATTTAAAATTTAACCAAATTGCAATATGAAAAAAGATAATTCAATAATTTTATTCCATCAAAAACAAGTTCGTCGCCATTGGGATGATGAGAAAGAACTATGGTATTTTTCGATTGTGGATGTAATAGAGGTTTTAACAGAAAACAAAAGACCGAGAAAATATTGGAATGATTTAAAAAAGAAGTTATTATCTGAAGGAAGTCAGTTGTCCGAAAAAATCGGACAACTGAAAATGAAATCGACTGATGGGAAATTTTATAAAACAGATGTTTTAGATACAGAAAATACTTTAAGACTTCTTCAGTCAATTCCATCACCCAAAGCAGAACCTTTTAAATTATGGTTGGCTAAAGTTGGATATGAAAGAATTGAAGAAACAGAAGATCCAGAACTTGCTTTTGAAAGAGCTATGCAAACTTATCTCAAAAAAGGCTATTCTAAAGATTGGATCAATCAAAGACTTAAAAGTATTGAGATTAGAAAAGAATTAACAGATGAATGGAAAGAAAAAGGCATGAAAGAAGGATTGGAATATGCGATTTTGACTGATGAAATTACAAAAGCTTGGGCGGATAAGTCAGTAAAACAATATAAAAATTTTAAAGGATTAAAAAAACAAAATTTGAGAGACAATATGACCAATCTCGAATTGGTTTTAAATATGTTAGCAGAGGCTTCAACGGCTGAAATTTCAAAAGAACAAAAGCCAAAAGGATTGAATGAAAATAAAAAAGTAGCTAAAAAAGGTGGTAATGTTGCAAAACAAGCAAGAGTAACATTAGAAAAGCAAACAGGGAAGAGTGTGGTTTCTTCAAAAAATGCAAAAGAATTAGAAAAACCTAAAAATCTTTTAGATTAAAATAACCAAAAATAATATGGCAATACAAATACTTTCAAATCTAAACTATCCAATCGGCAATATTGTGAAACAAGAAATGCAAAGTGCGAACAATGTGCAAATTGCAGTGGCCTTTTTGAAATATACGGGAATTAAGGTCATTGAAAAATCAATGAGACAATGTTTAGATAATAGTGGGAGTCTTGAGCTTATTGCTGGACTTGATTTTAAAACAACTGACTCAAACGCTCTCAAATATTTTATAAACCTCAAAAAAGAATATC
>DAOVGZ010000033.1 GCA_030672115.1 bacterium
GAACTTTTCCGTCATCATGTAGCACAAAAAGAAAAAAGCCCTTATATTCATTTTCACTAAAACCCAAAAGGCCACTATCAGGGTTCACAAAGAATTTTTTCTTTAGAAAACGTTTTCCATTTAAATAAAAAAAACCATCGCGCACATTAACGCGAAGGTTTTTATTGGTACAGCGCAATTTTTTATGATTAGTATACTTATCAGTTAATACAAAACCAGTTTCAGACTGAATTACCCATTCATTTTTAAAAACACATTGCTCATCGAGTAACACTTTCACCCAAAAAGAACGATCCTTTTCTGCTTGCGCAAAAAAGGAAAAAAAACAAAAAATTAAGCATAAACTAAAGCGGAATTTTATATCTGCGCAACAAGTCCAAAAATGCAACCGGCGGCTTCTTTTTTTTATCAACTCCATGATTAGCAAGAGCATCTGCTTCCTTGTTTTCCTCACGCAAAACATGAACAATGTTATACGTGACATCTTTTAGTAACTCATGCGCAAGCGCATGTAATTTTTTTAATTCAGGATTTTTAACCTTGTATTCACCTTTTATTTGCCTAACAAGCAACTGCGAGTCAGAAACAAGAAGAGCAAGGTCACCTTTACATGCATATTTTTTTAGAAAAAAAATTCCTAAAATTAATGCTAAATACTCTGCTTGATTATTGGTTTTGCTTCCCAAATAAGCACCATATTTTTCAGCAGCATAATCGTTTTTTAATAAAAAAATTCCAGCCCCAGAAGGACCAGGATTATTACGTGAAGCGCCATCAGTAAACAATTTCCAATACGTACGAACACCTGTTGAACACGTTTTTAATTTTTTAAGTTCTTTTTCAAAAATGGAAAGTTGTTTCATAATAACCTACTAACCACTTTGATCATTATACAAGAATCGATAGCAACCTTTACATTGCAACAATTTTCGTCGTCGAAGCTCTAATGCATCCTGTGGAGGAAGATTATAAAAACAAGCGGTACAATTCCCTCCAATTACAGGTACAACTGGATTTGCAACACGAGATCGCATCAAAACATATTTTTCCATCCATTCACCAGGAACATCTTTTTTCTTTTCATCTCGCTGTGCAATTCTATCTTGCAAATCAGCTTGCAATGTTTTAATTTTTTGTTTTTTCTCTTCTATCAAAACATATAATGCTTTGATTTTTTCTTCGTATTTTTTATTTCCTAATTCATGCTCTTTTTTTGCTGTTTCAAATTTATTCCATGCAAGAATAAGCGTTTCTTCGTAATCATGCTGCTTTTTTTTAAGCGTCACAATTTCTTTATTAATCGATTGATATTCTTTTTGATTTTGTACTGAATCCAATCGTTTTTTTTCATTTTTTTCTTGTTGCTCAAGCCCCTTCATATCAAGCTCGGCACGATCAACTCTTTTTTTTGCATCATACATTTTTTGATTTAAACGATCTTGCTCTGATACCAATTCACCTTGACTCTGCTCAAGATTTTCAACCTCTTGTTGTACAACTTGAATCTCATCTTCAAGAGCATAAGTTTTTTGGTCAAAACTAACAAGATCAATAAACATTTGTAGCGGAAACTCGCTCATGGAAAAACCCTTCCGTTGCGCCCGATAGGAACTTCACTACTTACCAGATTTAAAAATGGTGGGCCCACCAGGACTTGAACCTGGGACCTCTCGGTTATGAGCCGATTGCTCTGACCAACTGAGCTATGGGCCCCCACACTTTTTTCAAAAGAAGATATGAGAAATTTATTTCTCGTAAATTATTCTAAATCAATTTCTCCCGCTTGTGAAGAAAGAATTATAAACGGTATAAACAAAACCATCATCATTGACACAAAATAAATAATATGCCACGATAACGCCCGAAAAAAACATTTTCAATTTAAAAAAAAGGATCATCATGAACCCCTTTCTTTTTTCTTTAATAATACTCTCTTCAAGCCTACTTGTTCAATGCAGTTCCAATTCTCATTGGCTTTATACATCATTTGAATCTGCAATGAACATTCAAAAATATCCACTTAAAACAGTTAAATGGCCAAAAAACGCGAATCACTTTTTTTACATGCTTAAACATCACTACGACAACCACAATCCTTCAAAAAAAAATTTAAATACCAAAAACAAAATTCCAAAAATAATTCATCAAATCTGGCTTGGCAGTGAATTTCCAGAAAAATTTAAACCTCTAGTAGAGTCATGGAAAAAATTTCATCCTGATTGGGAATATAAATTATGGACAGAAAAAGAAATCAACTCACTTAAAATGTCATTTCGAGACTTATATGATCGAGAAACAAAGTATGCAAAAAAAGCAAACATTGCTCGGTACGAAATTTTATATCAATTTGGCGGTTTATATATTGATACTGATTATGAATGCCTAAAATCCTTTGATATTTTACATGATAATTACGATTTTTATGCTGGTTGCCCACAATTAGACGAAGGTTTTGTATATGTCTGCAATGCACTTATTGCTTGTAAACCTGGCCATCCAATTATGAAGCATTGCATAGAACAACTCGGTCCAGACAGTCACTATTTAAATGGACTGCAAAGAAACGGAACTCTTCATTTTACAAAATCATGCGCAGCACATTTAAAATCGGGTAATAATATTATTCTTCCAGGAACATACTTTTACCCTTTAGGATGTGAAAGCAAAGAAATGCCAAAAAAAGAAATTGATAAACTCATTCCACAACATCCAGAAAGTTTTGCCATTCACTATTGGGATGCTAGCTGGGTAAAAAATAAAAAATAAACAAGGAATCCTTATGTTTTTTTTAAAAAAAATGCACCCTTTACTTTTTATGATATTTTTAAATCTAATTACGGCTTATACCACTTCATGCCAACCTGCAAAAATTGTTGGTATCATGCGTATAAAAAATGAAGCACAAATCATCGAACAATGTTTACGTGCCTTGAGTATATATACCGATGCGATAGTTATAATTGATGACAAATCAACAGACAACACTATCGAAATTATTAAAACTTTGGCACAAGAATGTAATATCGAAAAAATAATAATAAAACAAGGGGCATGGTTATTAACCGAATCATCCGATCAAAATAAACTATTGCAAACAGGAAGAAAAATTGGCGGGACTCATTTTATATTTCTTGATGCAGATGAAATGTTTAGCTCAGACTGTGCAAAAAATAATTTTTTACGCAATGAAATTTTAAAATTACAACCAGGAGATCAAATCATTATGCCATTAATTGAACTGTGTAACAGCACAAAAACATATAGAGTCGATGATGGCATAATAATAAAAACATTTATTTTTTGTGATGATAAAGTTTCATCTTACGACTCAAAATTTATGCATTGCTTTCGCGCTCCAAGCAATTTATCTGGAAAAAAGAAAACAATTACAACCCATTGCATAATGCACTTTCAAGGAGTAAACCAAAAAAATATGCAAATACGTCAAGCATGGTACCGTTGTTTAGAACGAATTCGTATGCCAAACAAATCAATTGAAAAAATTAACAACTGTTACACCAAGTTAACCGATCAAACAAATCTTAAATTAAAACCTGTTCAAAAAAAATGGTTTGATGGTTATGACTTTTTTGATCCAAAATCCTATGAAGCTCCTGAAACCTGGAGAAAAAAAATGTTATACTCCTGGTTTGATCAATACGGTCGTAATTATTTTTCCGATATAAACATGATTCTTAATTAAAATAAAAAAAGGGAGCTTTTTCAGCTCCCTTTTTTTTAAACATTAACAACTAAGTAAAAAATCCTTCAATCGTACGCTATATCCCCATTCATTATCATACCATCCAAAAACTTTACCCGAAAATCCTCGAGGTATGAACATTAATATGAAATCTTAAAAAAGTATAAGTAACTTTAACAACTAAGTAAAAAGTCCTTCAATCGTACGCTATATCCCCATTCATTATCATACCATCCAAAAACTTTACCCGAATTATTTTTTGCATCAAGCAATGGTAAATCAATAACAACTGAATGATTATCTCCACTAAAATCTGAAGAAACTAATGGTTCATTTGTTACCCCAAGAATCCCTTTTAGATTTCCTGAAGCTGCTTTTATAAATGCGGCACGCATAACTTCAACCGTAACTTCTTTATGTGCTACAAATGCTAAATCTATCAACGAAACTTTGGCTACTGGAACACGAATAGACATACCGCCAATAAGACCATCTAATTCTGGCATCACTTTACCAAGAACTTTTGTAGCACCCGTTGTTGTAGGAATAATGTTAAGTGCAGCAGCACGAGATCTACGTAAATCTTTTCGCTCAACATCGAGCAAAACTTGTGCATTGGTATATGCATGGATTGTTGTCATAAAACCATTTTTAATACCAAATGTTTCATGCAAAACTTTTACCATCGGAAGAAGAGCATTTGTTGTGCAACTACCAAGTGAAACAATTGAATGTTTTTTTGAATCAAACCAATGATCATTAACACCAGGAATAATTGTTACATCTTCATCTTTTGCAGGTGCAGAAATTAAAACTTTTTTTGCTCCTGCCTTAAAATGTTTTTTTGCACTTTCACAATCAGTAAATTGACCACAACAATCTACAACCCACTCAACGTCAAAACTGCCCCAATTAGTACAAGATGGGTCCATCTCACAAATAAGAGGAATATCATATTGATCAACTCGCAAAGTGCCATTAGTCATGGTAACTGTACCGGGATATATTCCCATAACGGTATCATACTTAAACATATGAGCAATGGTAGCAATGTCTGCAGGACCAACATTAATAGCAACAACTTTTATTTTTTTTTGTGCCTTTTTATCTTGCAATAATACACGTAAAAAATTTCTACCAATTCTACCAAATCCATTAATTGCAATATTTAACATAATACAAACTCCTTTTTGGCTTATTTACTATGCCAATCTCTTACTTTTTTTAACAATGCTTTTTGCTGCTCTTCTGACAACATAGGAACTTCCATAATAATAGGAATAGTTTTTATTTTTTCATGAAGAATAAATCTTTTAAGAGCATCATCACCGATATTACCTTGCCCAACGACATAATGTTTATCTATTTTTGATCCCATCTTTTCTTGCGTATCATTCAAATGAATCAATCCCACATTTGACCAGCCCATAATGTCATCAACACGATTTATAAAATCATCTTGTTTTTGATTGTTAGAAATATCATATCCAAATAGAAAGGCATGCACTGTATCAATACAAAAATTTAATTTTTGAGGTTGATCAATGAGCTTTAACAAGTCACGAAAATCATTTAGATCATTGCCTACGGCATTGCCTCCATGAGCAACATTTTCTAAAAGAATAGGCAATCCACAATCTTGATTAATAAGCCAATCAACCGACCTGGCAAGGGCATCAATACTTTCTTTTTTATTTCTAGCTCCTTTGGCCGATCCAGCATGCATAACAACGTGTGTAAATCCTAACTGTTTAGCAAAAGCAATTTCTTTTTCAAGCAATGGATGTTTTTTTTGTTTTACACCTGCAAGATTAACCCAATAAGAAGCGTGTAAAAAAAGATCTCCAAAATGTTTTTTTCTAAGCTCCAAAAATGCTGCAATATCATCTTTTTTAAACGAAAGAAGACGCCCTGCAGTTTTAAAAGTCATAAAACACTGAAATATTGGTATCTGTAAAGCAATAGCTTTTTTTGCAATGGCTTGCAATGTATCTTCAATATGGAGTTGTAATCCTATACTTCTCAACAGACTTGTCCTTCAGTTAATTCTTTTTTTAATTTTACTTTATCAAAATATGGTTGCAATGCCTGTAAAAAATCATTTCGCACTTTTTTAAGGCCATCACATGAATCAGATTCAAATCTCAAACAAATAACCGGTTGAGTATTAGATGCTCTAACAATACCCCAACCATAAGGCATTGTAGCACGAACACCGTCAATCGTAAGAATTTCAATATCATCTCGACATTCAAATATTTTTTTTACCCCATCAACAATGGTCAGTTTTATTTTTTCATCGCAAAAAATTCTAAATTCAGGAGAACTAATCTTTTTGGGAAAAACTTGAATTAATTCTTGTAAAGATTTACCTGTTTTTTCAACACGTTCAAACAAGCGCAACATTGCATAAATTCCATCATCATAACCAAAATAACGATCACCAAAAACAAAATGACAACTTAATTCTCCACCAAGAGGTGCATTATGTTTTTTCATTTTCCGTTTTATAATTGAGTGCCCCGATGGAGACATAAACGGCTTTGCTCCCCATTGCTCGAGTAATTCAATCAAAGCGGCAGAACTTTTAATATCAAAAACAATTGAACAACCAGGATTTTCTTGTACAATTTCTTGTGCAAAAACAGCCAGCAGTTGATCGCCAGGAACCAAAAACCCATTCTTTGTCATTGCTGCCATACGATCACAATCACCATCAAGACCTAAACCAAAATCAATGTTTTTATTTTCTACTAACTTTTTTTTAAGATCTTGCATATTTTTTTCAACAACAGGATCTGCTTCATGATTCGGATAGGTTCCATCAACTTCTGGATAAAGCAATTGAACATGCTTCCACTTCATAACTTTTACAAGCTCTGGCAAAACAGTACCTGCAGCACCATTACCGCAATCAACTATTACAGACAACTTACACCCTATAAGATGACAAAAATTTTTAACAATCCAATCTATATAAGGAGTAACCATTTTTTTTTCTGTATAGGTTCCCTTTTTTGTAGATACCAAATGTTTTTTTTGATAAAAAAGATTTTTAATTTCTTGAATTTGCTCCCCCCAAACACCGTCTTTGCCTAAAGAAATTTTAAATCCATTGTACTCTCCTGGATTATGTGAAGCAGTAATCATAATCCCAGCATCAACTGATTCATTATGCAAAGTAAAATATAAAACCGGCGAAGGACATACTCCAACAAAAAAAACATTCAGACCACTATCAAGAATAGCTTTACAAATTTGTTCTTTTATCTCAGGAGAATGAATGCGACCATCCATGCCAACAGCAATTGTTTTTACATTTGGATTTTTTTGTACAAAATAAAAAACAATAGCTTTTCCTAAATCATACGCCTGATCTACTATTATTTCTGTGCCAACTTTACCGCGAATATCATACGTTCTAAAAATTGTATCTATCATGAAAAAATCTCCTTTGATGATAAGCTATAGGAATTTAAAAAAATGATACCCTGCCTATATAAATATGCAATGAATTTAATGAAATCTCGTGCTACACTTAAATCTTATTAAACAATAACAGGAGTATTGCATGATACCACTTACATTACAGATTAAAAATTTTTTAAGTTACGGTCCAGCGGTCCAAACTATTGATTTCTCTCCATATCAACTTATTTGTTTATCAGGAAAAAATGGTCATGGAAAATCGGCACTTCTTGATGCGATTACATGGGCCATATGGGGACAAGCTCGTAAAGTTTCAACTGCACCAAAAGCAGAAGGAGATCTAATTCATCTGGGCCAAACTCAAATGATGGTAAAACTTGATTTTATATGCAATGGTCAACACTACAGAATTCGACGTGAATATACAAAAACATATGGTAAACCGTTAACAGCTCTAGATTTTGGCATTATTAATAATGATCAAACCATTGCGTCATTAACTGACAAAACAGTTAGAACAACACAAAAAAAAATTGAAACCACAATCAACCTAACATTTGAAACATTCACCAATTCTGCCTTTTTACGGCAGGGACATTCTAATGAATTTTCAAAAAAATCACCCAAAGATCGAAAAGCTATTTTCGCACAAATTTTGGGGCTTGAACAATACGAAACAATCCGAAAACTTGCAATGGAAAATGTAAAAGAAGCTAATACTCAAAAAAGCTGTCTTCTTTCATTTCAAGAAAAAATCACAAATGAACTCAAATCAACAACAGAACTTACAAATCAAATACAAACGGTGAACAAACAATTAGCAACTATTGCATTGCAAGAAAAAAAACTACAACAAAAAGAACAAACATTAATTCTTAAAAAAAAACATCTTGCCCAACAACAAAAAGAATTTCAAGAACTACAATTTCAACAAAAAGAACTTTTTAAAAAAGAAATAATAACAAGCACAACTATCAAAGAAGTGCAAACCGCAATTCAAGCATATAAAAAATTGCAAAAATCAATGCCCGATCAAAAAATATTACATCAAGAAAAACAAACTCTCGTTTCAAATCTAAGTAACCATCAAAAACAGTTACAACGTCGCTTTGAACTCAAAGAACAACAGTTAGAAAACAATACAAACCTTCAACATCTACAAAACCAATTTTTAAAACAACAAGCAACCGAAACAGAAAATAAAAAAGTTACACTTGAACGATTACGCATCACCCATGAAGCAACTGTTACAGAAATAAAAAATTTAAAAACTCAACATCAAACAAAACAACAAGAACAAGAAAAATTACTTCAAGAAAAAAAATCACTATTAACCACATTGAAAAAATATGCCGTAAATAAAAAAACATTTGATGCACTTGAACATCAATTAATTACAGGCAAAGAGCAATACCAGCAGATGGTTGCTCACGGCAATATGGCAAAACAGGAGCTAGTCAATATTCATCAAAAACAACAGCTTTCTCATGATGACCAAAATCCAAGCTGTCCACTATGTGAACAAAATTTATCTGCTTCACGAAAAAAATTTTTAAAAACAAAATTTTATAATCACAAACAAGAACTAACAAAAAAAATAGAACAACTAAAACAAGAATTAGTAAAAAAGAAAAAATCACTTATTGAACAACACACTCTTTTTGAACAACAAAAAAAGAATATGCAACAAGCGGCTATATTTGCAATTCAACAAAAGCACATAGAATCAACAGAAAAACAACAGTTACAACAAGCCGAAATTCTGAAAAAAAATCTTACAGAAACATTACAAAAAGAACACACACTTCTCAAACAAAAAATAATTGCAAAAAAAAATCTTGAAATTCTCTTCGAACAAAAAAACAAAAAGCTTTTAACTGATCCGGACTACAAAACAAAAGCGCAACTACAAGTAAAAATAGAAAAAGAGTTACAAAAACTTAACTACAACGAAATTGAACACAAAAAAACAACAGACACTCTACATATTGTTGAAAAAAAACTAAATGAATATGAGCATCTACGCGAACAAATGGCTTTACAAAAAGAACATAAAAAACAGCTTCTCTTTTTACATGACGATCACGCATCGATACAAAAGCAAAAAAACAAAATAGAAAGCCAACTTAAACCATACATAAATATTCTTTCCACAGAAAAAGATTTACAAAATCAAAATCAAATATTATCTACAAACTATAATCAGCTAAAAAA
>DAOVGZ010000112.1 GCA_030672115.1 bacterium
AGATTTTTTAGTTAATGAGACAGTAAAAAAGAAACTATATGGTCTTGAAAACTTATCTTTTATACCGGGAACAGTGGGTGCTACTCCAATCCAAAATACAGGCTCTTATGGTGTAGAAGTAAAAGATGTTATTGAGTGGGTTGAGACAATCAACATAGATACGTTTGAAATAAAAAAATTTTCAAACAAAGAATGTAATTTTAAATATAGAGAAAGTTTTTTTAAAACACCAGAGGGTAAAAAATATATTGTGATAAGAGTTTCTTTTTTGTTGGATACAAATGGAGTTCTTAATATAGATTATCGTGACGTTACTGAATATATTTCCGAACATAAAATAAAGGAAGTTACACTTTCAATACTTAGAGAAATTATCATTGCTATTCGTACCAAAAAATTTTCCGGAGGGAAAGGAACGGCTGGGTCTTTTTTTAAGAACCCAACTATCTCCAAAGAAAAATTAAATAAACTTCTTAAGGTTTATCCAGATTTGAAATATTTTCCTATAGAGAATGATGATGAGAACGTTAGAGTTCCAGCTGCTTGGTTGTTGGATCATGTTGGTGGATGGAAAGGTTTCAGAGAGGGGAATGTTGGTGCGTGGGTTAACCAACCTCTTTTTATTGTGAATCATGGTGGTGGCACTGCGGAGGAGATTAGAGTTTTATCCGAACGTATAATAGAAGATATAAAACAAAAGACTGGAATTGTTCTTCAGAGAGAAGTGCAATACTTAGAATGAGTTTCTAAAATTGTCATTTATAATATTTTTTTAAATTTTAAATAAAATAAAAGAGTCGCTAATTTTTTCGGGGAAAAATTAGTGACTCTTTTATTTTCCTGATCTTGTTTTTTATGTAAGTTAAATATTTTTTTAGAAATATATTTTTTGTTTTTGATAATCTAAAAAAATTTTTTAGTTATCCACATTTTTTAAAAAAAATTATTGTTGTTTATTTTTGTTTGTAGGATAATAAGAGTATAAGTTACTCAGCACGGTTTGCTTTTGTCAGTTATTGGGGAAAAATACTGAATGGAAAATTAAAAGAAAAAAGGTCGATTATTATCACTAAACTAATTTCATTTTATTGCCATGGCAACAACAAAAAAGAAAAAAGCAACTAAGAGAAAAGCTGCTCCAAAAAGAAAGGTTGTAAAGAAGACAACAAAACGTAAGGTTGTAAAAAAAGCAACTAAGAAGAAAGCAACTAAAAAGAGAGTTGTAAAGAAAAAAGCAACTAAAAAGAGAGTTGTAAAAAAGACAGCAAAACGTAAGGTTGCAAAAAAGAAAGCAACAAAACGTAAGGTTGTAAAAAAGAAAGCAACTAAAAAGAAAGCTGCTCCAAAGCGTAAAACAACAAAAAGGAAAGCAGCTCCAAAGCGTAAAGCGGCGACCAAGAAGAAAACAACCCGTAGAAAATAATATTCTTGGACAAAAACAAAAAATCCTTCATATATTGGGGGATTTTTTGTTTTTGTGCTAGACTAGAATAATTGTAAATGACATTCATTACAACATAACCCTTGTAATTAGCCGTAGTTTGATTATAATTTTCTAAAATTTATAAAAATATGTCTTTTTTTAAAAAAGTATTTTCATTTGGA
>DAOVGZ010000075.1 GCA_030672115.1 bacterium
AAATTTTTAGTAAATATTTTTCGCAGCCGTAGGTTGTTGCAGAAGCTAACAAGGCAATAGTAAGTATAATTGTACTTTTTTTTAACATTATTGGTCCCTTTATATAGTTTTAGTAATGGCATTGTTCAACTTATTTGATAAATTTGCTCTCTATAAAGGATTATAGGCGAAATTGTTTCAGATAGTCAATGAAATCTCAAAAAATATTCCTATAGGTAAGGCTACTGTGAATATTAATTTGCAATTTTGGTTTGTGTCGTTGCAAGATTGCTTACAAGCCCTAACATAGCTAAAGAGCAGACAAGTCCAGTTGCTCCATAACTAACAAAAGGAAGACCAACACCTTTGGTTGGCACTAATCCTGTGGTTACGGCAAGGTTGGTAATTGCCTGGAGGCTGATAAGAACAGTAAATCCAAGAATTGTAAGGCGGGCAAATGGGTCATGAAGGTTGGTTGCTATTTTTATGCCGAAATATGCAAATGAAGTGTATAAAAGAATAAGACAAAAAGATCCAATAAATCCTGTTTCTTCTGCGATAATTGAAAAAATAAAATCAGTATGCTGCATTGGTAGATAAAAGAACTTTTGCCGAGAATTGGAAATGCCAACACCCCAAAAGCTCCCTGATCCTATCGCAATTAATGATTGAATAATTTGAAAACCTGCACCTTTTGGATCTGCCCATGGGTTTAAAAACGTTAAAACACGCTTAAAGCGGTATGGTTTCAGGTAAATAAGGGTAATTGCTGCAGGGATAATAAAAGCGAGCGTTGAGAGTAAAAAACGTTTAGGGAATTGCATAATAAAAAGAAGAATAAAAATAGTAGCGCAAAGTGTTACGGTAAGTCCAAAATCTGGTTGCATCAAAAGAAGGGCGCTGGTAGCGCCAGTAATAATCAGAAGCGGTAGATATGTTTTAAAAAAGGAAGAAAAATAATCAATTTTTTTTGAAATAAAATATGAAACATAGACAATCAGGGCAAATTTTAGCATTTCACTCGGTTGAAAGGTAAAACCAAAAAGTCTTAACCACCTACTCGATCCATGAATAGTAACGGCGAAAAAAGGAACGCGAGTTAATGCTGTGAGTCCAAGAGTCGTTAAAAAAACAAGTGGGCTTATTTTTTTTATAAAATGAATGGGAAGAAGTTTTAATATTGTAAATCCAATAAGACCAAGAATAAGACCAATAAATTGTTTTTTTAAAAAATAGTGAGCGCTTCCAAATTTTTCTAGTCCATATACAGAGCTAGAAGAATAAACAAAAACAAATCCTAGAATGACGAGTGTACTTACAATTCCAAGAAAAATAGGAAGGTCCGTCGCATTGTTTTTTTTAGAACTAATCATTTTTTTACCGTTATATTTTTATAGTTAGAATTGTAGACACTTTTATAGTGTAATATCTCAAAATGTTGAGGGTCAATTGTTTGTATTGATTGCTTTTTAGTTGGGACAAAAATTTTCTTACAATGATGTTTTTTACTTTGTTATGCTTGTTTTCAAAAGAATAAGGGTAACGTTTTTTAGGGGGATCTGATGAAGAAAAAGATGATAGCTGTAAGCGCGTTGATACTTGTGTTGGTACTTGTAAAAACAACTTCAAGTATGAATTATTGGAAAAGTTTGACGAAAAAAAAATCAACTCCGATTGAAATTGAAATTAGAAAAGCTATAGGAAAACAAGAAGGTGATACAATACCATCCAATTTTATAAAATTGATTCGTGAACCATTAGCAGAAAAAGTTGAAAAATTAAGTAAAAAGGTTGCAGAATTAGAAGATTATTTGGAAGATGAGCGGATTTTCTTTGAAGATTTACATGGACAGTACAAACTTTTGGTTGGCTTTGTAAAAGATATTGGTGTTCTACAAGATGTTCCTGAGAAATTAGAAGCGTTGAAAGAATTATTAGAAAAAGGGAAAAAAGAACATCTAAAATTTTCAAAACTACTTGATAACACAGCAAAAGATAAAAAGGAAAAATCCAAAACTGCGCAAGATAGATTCCAAAGACTGGTTACTATTAGCGGAAAACTAAAAAAGTTTGAGTTAGTAAGTAGACAAGAATTTAAAACAACTAATCCTTATGAACTTGAAGGTAAAATAAACGATAAATTTGAAAAAATAAAAAAAGATACAAGAAGGAAAGCTTTAAAGTCGCTTAAAAAATAAACAAAGTTTTATTGTTTAAGCTGAAGAACAAGTTTTTTAAAATAGTTTCCCCGTTCTTCATAATTTTTAAAAAGATCAAAACTAGAACCAGCAGGGGAAAGAAGAATTTGATCGTCAGCTTGCGCATCGGCAAAGCAGGAAGAAAACGCTTCGTCTAAAGAAAAAAAGCTTTGGTATGAAACATTGTTTTGTATCAAAGCTTTTTTTAGTATTTCTTCTTCTGCACCAAAAGCATAAACTTTTTTTATATAAGGTTTTATTTTTTTTACAAGTTCAGAACGATCGGCACCTTTGCTCAGGCCGCCAAGCAATAACAATACAGGTTTATCAGCACATTTTTTTACGGCAGCGATGGTTGAAGCTGAAGTTGTTGATTTTGAATCGTTATAAAAAGACACTTTATTTATGGTTGCTACATACTCTAATCGGTGCGGTGGAAGGGCGATAGGAGTGTTTTTTTTAAATATGATTGGTTTATTGAGTAACTTTCCAATCAGGTCAAGAGCAAGAGAAATTATGAGTAAGTTTTCTCGAAATGTTATTGATGGAAGAGCGTTGAAAATATTAGAAAGATTTAGCTCTTTGACTTCTTTATTATAGTTGTGTCGCATAAGGCTGTTGTTTTTTACGTAAACAACATTTGTAACCCTTAAACAATTAGCAAATTCATTTTTCCACTCTGGGTTAAAAGAAAAAAAAGTTAGAGAAGGTGTTATTTTACCACAAAAATTAAACAGTTTTTTTAAACACAATGGTACAATTGCATGTTGTCCTTTGTGTTGGTTATCAATAATTTTTTTCTTCGCAGCAAAATAATTTTTTTCTGTTTCATGTCGGTCCAGATGATTTGGTGAAAAATTAGTCCAAATGGCAAGAGTCGGTGCAAACTTTTTGCATTGTTCCAGCTGAAAACTAGAAACTTCCAAAACAGCACAATCTATTTTTTCTTTTTCATTCAAAAGGTCCAGCATGCCGGTGCCGATGTTACCTCCTGTCCATACTTTTATTTTTGATTTTTTTAAAAATTCAGATAATAAATGCGTTACGGTTGTTTTGCCTGCTGTTCCTGTAATTGCAATTACCGGTTTTTGAAAAAATTTTTCAATAAGGTCCAGTTCGGTGATCCATTTATGATTATAGTTTTGATATTGTTGAAGATCTATGCCGGGACTTGCCAAAATTGTGTCATGCTTTTTTAAAAACAATTCTAGTTTTTGTGTGTTTGCCCATGTTGCTTTTGCTTGGTTTATAAGGTCAATCTCTTTTTTTGTAAGGTGTCTACTATCAAAAATTTCCACAGAAATATTTTGATTTTTAAAAAATCGAAGAGCCGATTTTCCGACCGTTCCAAAGCCCCAAATGCCG
>DAOVGZ010000100.1 GCA_030672115.1 bacterium
CAAATTTATTGAAATTTTTTTGTACTACATCAGAAAGTTTTTCACCTTTTTTAGCTACTGGTTTTACACCAAAGTGAACCCAACGCATACTCGCATTACCTTTTGGAATATCTCCAACAAGTTTTACGGTGTTGAACATATCAGTAATGGTGCTTTTGTAGTCGCCAAGTAAAGCTTTAACATCTTTTGTGTATGCTTTTTTGGAAGAATCACTTAATTCACTCATTCGTTTTTGCATGCTTTCAAGTTTTGATGCTGCTCGGCGAAGAAATTGTTCAGTTGAAGCAATATTTTTAGCAAGTCGCTCATCAAAATTATTTTGTTCAAAATAAGGTTGAAGATTATTTAATTTTGGAGATTCATCAAAATTATTTTCTATTGCTTCCAATGATGTTTCGAGTGATTTGTATAATCTATTAAATCGACGATCTTTTTTATATTTTTCTTCGTCTTCTGCTTTTTCATAGGATTGTGAGGGTGTTTTTCTATCAGAAGCTGTTTTTGAAGGTGTTTGTTTCTGAGGTTTCAATCCTGTTTTTCTTTGAATATCATCTTGTTCAAATTGTTCAAAACCAGGTGCATATTGTGAATAATCAAAATCATCATCTTCTTGATATCTATCGCCACGGCCTGATTGACGTGAAGCGCGTCCGCCTACTTTAACTCGAGACGCAGGACCTTTACGTTTTGATTTTGCAAGCGCTTTTTGAGCTTGTTTTTCTTCTTCGGTTTTTATTTTTTTTGCCGTTGGATCAAACTTTGCAATAAGTTCTGAAATTTCTTTTGTTAAAGAAGTTTCAGAATCCTTTGGAAATATAATAGTTGAAAAAGAATTTATTAATGAACGCAACGCTTTATGGGATGCTTTACGAATTTTCTTGCTCAATGGTTTTGCTTTTGAAACGCGAACCATAGGCTCAAATTCTGCTAAATCAATACTGATACCATAAATTTTGTCGTACAACTCTTTATTTTCAAGAAGATTAAGAAGGTGCTTATATTCGTTTGTTTTAGGATCTCGATCCTTTAAAATATCAAGTTGCGATCGAAGAAGATCAATTTTTTCTTTTAATTCATTCCATTTAAATGTTTCATTCCATGATTTAATTTTATTTTTTTTCGACCATGTTGAAAGTTTAAACATAAAATCTTCTTTAGATTCTATTTTAATCAAAAGATTATCAATTCCTTGAGCAACTTCAGCAAGAAGATTAAGAGCTTCTTTAATTGCTTTTTCTTTTTCTGATGTTTTTGCTTTAATTTCAGTTTTTTTAACTATTACTTCTGGTTCTGGTTGCGGTTCTATTGGAGCTGCTTGTTCTTCTTCAGGTTTGCCAAAGTTTTCTTCTAATTCTTTTTCTACTTGTTGGAAGTATGCTTTTTGTTCTTCTTCATCCATATTTTGAATGCGTTCTGCTTCTTCAAGAACTTCTTGTTGTTGTTCTGGTGAAAGAGAATCAAACATAGATTGGACCATATCTTCCATATATGTTTCTTGTTCAGCAGGAGACATTGCTTTAAGTTGTTCCTCAAAAGCTTTTTGATATTCTTGTTGTTCAGCAGGTGATAAATTTTGAATTTCTTCGGGCGATAATAAAGAACCTTGTCCAGCAAAAAACGATGTAACACTACAGCAAATAAAAAACATTAAAATGGAAAATGTTGTTTTAAAATTGTTTTTTATTGAAAATAAATTGTTCATAAAATCCTTATTAAAAATTTTTATTGTTATTGTTTTTCTTCTTTCTTTACCTTTTATAAGAGTATCATATTTTACAAGGACTGTTTATGTGTAAAAAAAAAACAATTCAAAAAGGTTTTTTACTAATAGAACTTTTAGTTTCTTTATTTATATTGTCAGTTTTTTTAGTGACAATTACAGGCTACATTGGCCGAACGTTTCAATGGAAACAAGAAACTGCAATGCGAATAAAAGCTCTTAATGTTGCCATATCATCACTGGGAAATGCTGCACATGAAAAAAAATTAATAATGATAAAAAAACAAATTGATGGTTTTTTTGTAACTATTACATCAAAAATAGACAATATTAATGATCAACAAAATAACAAACTTTTGTATCCAAAAGGGTATGACCAAAAAAAAATAAAAAATAAACATACCTTTAAAACTTTTTTAGCAACAGTTGTATG